>JAFUYE010000107.1 GCA_017470715.1 Selenomonadaceae bacterium | reverse complement strand
GTTCGTTCACGGTCAAGGCAGTCGACGACGTTAGTTTTGACGTTTACGCGGGCGAAACTTACGGGCTTGTCGGCGAATCGGGCTCCGGCAAGACGACAATCGGGCGCAGTATCATTCGACTTTACGACCCGACGGACGGCGAAATTTTCTTCGACGGGAAAAAAATTTCCGGCAAGCTTGACAACGCGACGAAAAAAATGTTGCGTCAAAACATGCAGATGATTTTCCAAGACCCGATGTCGAGTTTGAATCCGCGAAAAAAAATCGGCGACACAGTTGCCGAAGGTTTGGATATTCACGGACTCTGCGCAACGAAAGATGAGCGCAAGTCACGAGTCGGCGCGATTTTGAAAAAAGTCGGCTTGTCGCCCGCGCACGCCGAACGTTATCCGCAACAATTTTCCGGCGGTCAGCGTCAACGCGTCGGAATTGCCCGTGCACTTGTCATGAACCCGAAACTCATCATTGCAGACGAGTGCATTTCCGCGCTTGACGTTTCAATTCAAGCGCAAGTCGTCAATCTCATGAAAGACATTCAAGCCGAAACGAAATGCGCCTATCTTTTCATTGCGCACGATTTGAGCATGGTCAAATACATTTCCGATCGAATCGGCGTCTTGCACAAAGGGCGGCTTGTGGAAACCGGCTTGACTCACGAAATTTTTTCAAACCCCGTGCACCCGTATACGCAAAGTTTGCTGTCGGCCGTTCCGCAACCGAATCCGGCAGTCGAGCGGAACAGGCAACTTATTCCGTTTGATTCGAGCGACCTCAGCGGCGACGGTGAAATTGTGCGGATAAGTCCGACGCATTTCGTCTTAGAAAATTTTTGAATAAAACTTGACGGGCATCACTCGGTAAGGTGTCCGAAAACATGTCCGTCGCGTATTCGATATGACCGCAACTGCGCGGTCTTTTTTTGTGCACGAAAATACCGGACGAATCATTTTATGCTTTTTACGAATACGACGCGGATATTTTGAAGTATACAAGAATACATTGATTGATATGCTTGCGTGCAATTTTTGTTATGCTATAATCGCCGCATCAGCTGATAAAGATTTTTGTTAGGCAGTGATTTTTATGAACAGCGGAGACACAGCTTGGGTTTTAATCAGCGCGGCATTGGTTTTCATAATGACGCCTGCGGTTGCTCTTTTCTACGGCGGCATGGTTCGCAACAAAAATGTTCTCTCGACGATTATGCAGTCGATTTTTATCCTCGGCATGATTTCCGTCGAATTTCTCTTGATTGGTTACACGCTCGCTTTCGGTTCGGACGTGAACGGCTTAATCGGCGATTTGTCAAAAGTCGGTCTTGAAAACGTCGGCTTAAATCTGCTTGACGGCGGAACAATTCCCGAATTGGCGTTTGTGGCGTTCCAATGCATGTTTGCGGCGTTGACTCCCGCGCTGATAACGGGCGCATTTGCCGAACGCATGAAATTTAAAGGTTTCGCGTTGCTGATGTTGCTTTGGGCGATTTTCATCTACAACCCGATGGCTCATTGGGTCTGGGGCGGCGGATTCCTTGCACAACTCGGCGCGCTTGACTTCGCCGGCGGGCTCGTGATTCACATTTTGAGCGGCGTGAGCGGCTTGACAATCTGCATTTTACTCGGCAAAAGACGCGGCTACGGAAAATCGGCAATCGTTCCGCACAATATTCCGATGACAGTTTTGGGCGCGGCGGGACTTTTTGTCGGCTGGTACGGATTTAATGGGGGCAGTGCTCTCGGCGCAAATGAACTTGCGGCAAATGCTTTCGTCGTGACACACGCGGCGGCGGCGGCAGGTTTACTCGGCTGGGTTGCTGTCGAATGGATTCGTCACGGCAAACCGACCGTTATCGGCGCGGTTTCCGGACTGGTTGCCGGACTTGTCGCGATTACGCCCGCTGCGGGCTACGTGACTGTTCTGCCAAGTATCGCAATCGGTTTAATCGGCGGCGTTGTCTGTTACTTCGCGGTTGCCGTCGTCAAAGAAAAATTCGGCTATGATGATTCGCTTGACGCGTTCGGCGTGCACGGAGTCGGCGGCATGTGGGGCGCGATTGCAACGGGACTTTGGGCAACAACGGCAGTTAATCCCGACGGAGCGAACGGAATTTTTTACGGCGAAACAAATTTGTTCGTCGCTCAGATAATTTCAATCGGCGTCGCGGTAATTTTCGCGGTCGTCGGCTCAACCGTGCTTTACAAAATTGTCAACGCGATTGTTCCTCTTCGTGCGGACGAGGACGAAGAAATTGCCGGTCTCGATTTGGGCGAACACGGCGAACGCGGCTACAATGTCGGACTTTTTTCCGGCACGCCGAACTTTTTCGGTGACGATTCTGCAGAAGGTTCAGCGCAACTCACTTTAAGCGGAGGTCTGAAGTCGTGAAAATTACAAAAATCGACATCATTACTCGCCCGTCGAAACTCGAAGAACTCAAAGACGCACTGAACGCTATCGGCGTGCTCGGAATGACGGTCAGCCAAGTTTACGGTTGCGGACTTCAGCGCGGGCACAAAGAAGTTTTTCGCGGCAAAGAGTACGAAGTTAATCTTGTTCCGAAAATCAAACTTGAAACTGTCGTTTGTGAAGTTCCCGTCGAAAAAGTTTTGGAAGTCGCCCAGAAAGTTTTG
>JAFUYE010000106.1 GCA_017470715.1 Selenomonadaceae bacterium | reverse complement strand
TTCACAAATTGGCGCGTGACGCCGCTCAATCGCAAGGCACAGGAATTTTGCCCGACACAACGCGATTTGACCGAACAAGAATGGGTTGCGCTACTGTACAAAACTCGCGACAGAAGGAGCTGACGAACTTGAACAAAGTCATTTTGATGGGCAACTTGACCCGCGACGTTGAGATTCGCGACTACTCGAACACGACCGTTGCGCGTACCGGAATTGCCGTCAATCGCCCGTTTAAAAAAGATGACGTTGATTTTTTCAATCTGGTTGCCTTCAACAAGACCGCCGAATTTTTGAGCAAGTACTTCGCCAAAGGTTCAAAAATTCTCGTCGAAGGTTATCTGCGCACGTCTAACTACGAAGGCAAGGACGGCGTCAAACGCACGGCGACCGAAATTATCATTGAACAAGTCGAATTTGCGGGTGCGAAAAAAGATTCGGGCAACGTTAAGCGTGACGATTTTGCGCCGCCGCCAGATTACGATTATCCGCTTTGAACTGTTAAAGATTTGGAGAAAGAATTATGACCGACATCATCACGATTCAAAATGTCCGCGGTTATCTGGACGCAAACAATACCGCGTGGCTCAATGCCGCCGACGTTGCCCGCGAACTGGGCTGGACGCAATTCAAAAACGGCGTCGAGTACATTCGTTGGGAGACAGTCAACAAATATCTTGCCGAATTCGATTTTCCCAAGAAAGTTGGGAAGGACGACTTCATACCGGAGAACATGCTTTATCGATTGGTTTGGAAGTCACGCGACGAAAAAGCTCTTGAATTCCAGTCGAAAGTTACCGACGAAATTCTGCCGGCAATTCGCAAGCACGGTGTTTACGCAACCGAAGATTTTATTGAACGGACGCTTGCCAATCCTGATTTCGCCATTCGAGTTTTCTCCGAACTCAAAGCCGAACGCGAACGAAACGCAATTCTTCAGCCCAAAGCCGATTATTGCGACGCCGTTCTTGATTCAGATGAATTGCTTGACATCACGGACATTGCAAAGGAATACGGCTTTTCGGGACAAACTTTCAATCGCATCATCGCCGACTTCGGGATTCAATATCGCAAAGGCAACACGTGGGCTCTGCGCCAAAAGTACGCGAACGAAGGTTATGCTCACCTCAAAACTGCACGCGTCAACGGGCGAACCGTCACTTATCTTGCATGGACACAGCGCGGGCGATACTTCCTGTATCAGCTTCTCAAAGAACACGGAATTTTGCCCGTTCATATCCGCTTAAAAAGTGCTCAAGGAGCCTAAGCGAAAAGTTTTGTGCGGGCAATTAATTATGATTATCCGATCTGAGACGGAGGAATTATTTTGATTAAAACCTGCGAACACTGCGGCGAAGAATTTGACGGGCACGGGAACGCGAAATATTGTGTCGATTGCCGGAGCAAGGCACAGTTGGAACGCACGCATCGTTACCGCGAAAATCATCGAAAGCAATGCCCGAAACCTGTCACAAAACCTGTTGAGAACCTTAACTCGTTGTCCGAAGCTGACTTGCGCCAACTGATGAATTTACTTCGGGAGGCGTATCATGCGGGCGAACTGATTCTGCACTTTGGCGGGCAGAGCGCGTTGACGGGCGAACAACTTGCCATCGTCGAACAAAAATATCCCGACCACCGACAGACTTTGAGCGACCGGCGCAAGCAGAATTTCTTCGACGCCACCGACAAATTCATCGAACTTTACCAAACGTTCAAGTGAGGCTCGGAAGTTTATTTGACGGCGGCACGATTAACGGCTGCAAGGTGATAAATCATGGATAAAAAGAAATCCCGCCAGATAGCAAGATTAAAAAGACTTCCGTTTTCATGGTGGTTCATCGTCGGTTACTTCTTGTTCGTGCAATTTTTTCTCGTCGTTTTTCCAAACGAAGAATTTGCGTTTCGAGCAATGTTAATTTACTTGTTCACTTGCGCTTGCTTTCAAGATTCTGAATCACTCCGTTCCAGTGGGGCACCTAAAAAGTAGATGAGAGCAAGAACAACATAATAGACCGTTAGCAACTTTTGAAAATCGTTGTCGCCGATAAAATTTGTGTTCACATATGAAATTGTGTCTAAAGCAACAAACAGACTTACAAGATGTGGGTACAGAATTCGACGAATCTGCATCCATGACGATTCAATTTCGCCGCCCGCGAAAAAGCTTGCCAGTTCATCGGCTCGTTGCTTTGGCTTTCATTTTGAACCCGCTCAACAAACCCGAAGTCAATCACATTGACGGCAACCCGCAAAACAATCACGTTTCCAATTTGGAATGGGCGACACGGAGCGAAAACGAACAACACGCTTTCGATACGGGCTTACAAGTCGTGCCGACGAGTGAAAAGCACCATCTTTCCAAGCTCACTGATGAACAAGCCCGCTACATCCGCGACAACTCAGACGGGCTGACAGGCAGAGTATTGGCTCGAATGTTCGATGTCAGCCCGCAAACAATCAGCGCGATTCAAATTGGCAAAGCGTACAAAGACGCGGGTGGCACAATTCGCGAAGCTCAAAAACGCTCAGTAATTCCCAACAGTGTGCGCAACGAGATTCGGCGACTTTCCGTCAAAGGCAGTCGTGAGTTCGGCTCATACGGATTGGCGGGAAAATACGGTGTCGTTTCCTCAACAATTATAAAAATCATCCACGAGAAGTGATTGACGCAATGAGTTATTCATACGAACCGTCGCAAATCGGCGAATTCGGACTGCACAGAATACATTTTGAATTGAGCGACTTGACATTATCGACGCCGAAGAAATTACCGAAAGTTCCGCGCTCAAAATCGGCGGCAAAGGTCGCCCGCCCGCGTTTTGGATTGGTCAGCATGATTGGAGATGTCCGCGTATACCTTAAACCCAGACAGATTTTTGAAAAATTTTTGGTCGAAGAGAAACGCACGCGCCTTGATGAAATTGGAAATTCCCGCGTGGAATTCGTGGCGGTAATTTCAACGGTCGAGCCGCACGAAGTCGAAAAGTGGCACGGACTTAAACAGTTGCAAATCAAATCAGATACTTTTTACGCAAAATTTCTCGAACACGGTACCCGAAAAATGGCACCGCGTCCGTTCGTCGAATGAATCAAAACGAAAGCACGACCGCAGATTGAATCACTTTTCGCGGGAATTTGAGGTGACGACATGAATGAACTTGTGACGACGGGCGAGAGCATTGAGTTTTCGCCCGAATTGATTAAACGACGCGGATTTTTGCGCGCCAAATATTGGAGCTGGGACGATTTTCGCAACGGACTTGTGACGTTCGCGGACAAAAAATCTTTGCGTGTCCTGTTCCAAACGGGCGTGAACGCGTCGACGAGCTATTACACGGTCAAAATTACCGAGGTCGCGGCGGGACTGTGGGATTTGATTTATTCAAACGACATGGAAACTTTTTACCGCGCCGATTCCAAAGCGACGCAGGAAAATCGAATCACCGAATCTGACGTGGCAGATCTGTTCCGTAACGAGCAGATTACTAACGCGGATATTTCAAAAATTTTTGAGGAGGGCTAAACCATGGGATTGGAAAAAGCAGACGTTATCGACGCTTTGAGGATTTTCAAAAGTTATCAAGATACGGCGAACGAGGCAAAGTTCATGACCAAGACTGAACTTGAGGACGAACAAATTACCGAAGCGGACATCGCACAACTTTTCGTGGCAGGCGGAGAATCCGCGCTTGAACCTGCGGGCGGACAATCTTCGACTGAACCGACGGGCTGAGGTGAACAGCCGTGAATGGCAAGATTAGCAAGAAGACTGCGCTAAAAGCTTTGGCGGATTATCACCGCGTCAAACCGCAAGAAAAATTTTTGGCGGCGGACGGCGGCACTTTCTGGTGTGAAGTGGCGGACGGCGTGCCCGTGCTCAAATGTCGTCACGGCGATTACGAATTCACAGGTTCGTTCAGCCAAAGCGTGTTCAAAGGCGACGTTTCGGCGTTCTTGGTTGCGGATTCATCGGACTTGAGCGGCTGGACTTTGCACGGCGAAGAGCTTTTCGACGGCGCGAGTTTTTTGGAATGTGACGCGTTGGAACTTGGCGGGCAAGACTTCACGATTGACGGCACGGCGTTTGAATCAGCTGAAGACATGATTGTTCGACGAAAAATTTTTGAGCTGTACACGTCGACGGATTTGAACTTCAGCTTGTATTCTTCGGGCGCGGGCAAAAATCTGGACTTGCTGGTCAACTGCGGCGGCGAATTCGACAACTACGGCAATCCCGCGATTTTGGAACGTGAATTTAATTTCACGTTGGTTTGGCGGCAAAACGAAAAACTTTTGCGGCTCTACGTCGACGGCGAAAAAATTTACGAGGTCGAAGTCGCGGGCTTTGCACAACGGCGAACTTTTGAGCAGGTGCAATTGGGTTCAGGTATTTTGCACGAAAATTCATTTTGGAAAGGTCAAGTCGGCTCGTTCAAAATTTATGACGGGCTCGCGCTTTTTTATTGAAGGAGGAAAAATTATGTTTGGACAAATCGAACTGGAAAAATTTGAGACAGCAAAGTTGCCGCAAAAAGGCGCGAGTTACAAACCTTTGCTTTACGTCGGCAAAAAACTTGTTCGCGGAACGAATCACTATTTCATTGCGGAACAAACTTTAAGCACGGCAACTTCGACGCGCCGAATCGTGAAACTCAAAATCAACGAATTTAACGGCGTCTTTGAAGTCGTGCCGAATTCAATCGACGAAATTATTTTCGACTGATGCAACGGTTAATCAGGCGGCGACTGTGTTCAAGCGGCGAACTGTGCGAAAAGCTTGCCAAATTCGATGACGAGCCCGCGATTTTTTATCGCAAAGCACCTTCGGACACGGAACTTGCCGACGGAAACTGTCCGCAAATAATTTTGACGGCAGACAAATTTTCGGACGCGGTTCGCGGCGTGTCGGGACTTTTGACGGTCGACGTGGTTTGTACGTAAGCAAGCGCGTCGCCGGAAGAACTTGAGTCGTATGTTCGCGAAGAACTTGAAGGAATTTTCTTTGCGCCCGTTGACGGCGAAATTTTCATGCTCAAATGGCAACGCACGGACGTTTTTCAAGAGCCGTCAAGCGAACGCACGCCGCTGATTGTCGGCGCAACCGTCACCTTCGAGATTTACGAATTTCCGACAGGCGAAACTTCAGCACCGGACGCGATTCAAACGCTGAACTTGTGGGCGGCGAAAAATTTTTCCGAAGCGGTGACAATCGGCGTGACGAATTTCGGCGAAGAATTCAAACCGTCACGGGCACAGCCGGCAATTTATTTCGACGCGGAACGAATTCAACTGCTAAGTCAACAAGCGACAGTGGTTTTCGTTAAAGCAACAGTCAACGCGCATATCTTCAGCGACACGGTCAAAGCCCGCCGCGAATGGCTCACAGCTTTAAACTTCGCGATTTTGCGGCAGGGAACGTTTTTGCTTGAAGACAGTTCGCCGCTTCGATTAACGGACGCAGAAATTAATTTTGCGGCAACGGAAATTCAGGGACAACTCAAGCTGACGTTCGAGTTGGGCGTTGAAAAATTCCGCCCGTATGCGCATCCGCTGATGGAAGTCAATAATTCGTTCAACGGGAGGATTTTAAATTGTACACGATTGAAGAATTGATTAATGCGTCACGAAAAATTTTCGACGCAAGTCCTGTTTTGGTTGAGGCGGCTTTGAAATTGACGGGTCGCACAAAATTTGAACTGTCCGAGGCAAAAGCACTTGTCGCGGCGTTCGCAAACCGTGAGGTGAAACACTGATGGCTGGTACTTTTTTAAGCGGTCAATCGCCAATTAGACCGGGCACTTACTACCGGCGTGAAAAAGTCGGCGTGACGACTTCGGGCGCGACAAACGGCGTGTTGGGTGTGATTTTTCAGTCGAACTGGGGCGTTCTCAACACCGAAGTCGACATCAGCTACACGCAGATTAGCGAGTTGGAAGAACTTTTCGGCGACGGCGCAACCGCGATTCGTGAAGGACTTTTGGGCGGCGCGACAACTGTGCGGGCTGTTCGTGTCGGTTCCGATGACGGCGAAGTTGCCAAACTTATTCTGAAGGCAGAAGTCGAAAAAGAAACCGTCACGCGCAAAGAATTGTCGTGCACAATCACCGATGATAACCGAACTTTCGACGTGCCCACCGATTTCGATTACGAAAACTTCACGGCGACTTCAAACAGCGTCGACGTGGCGAACGATATTGAACTTGGCGAAGGTAAAATTACCCTTTCCGAAACGGGCGTTTCAAAGTTGACAAGCAACACTTTCATTGTTGGTTGGAACGTGCCGACGACTGAAACTGAAGTTGTTGACGGCGTCGAACTCAGCGCGGCTTATGTCGGCGACCGTTCACTTGCGGTGAGTATTCGCACGGATTTAATCACTGACAAACGCCAACTTGTGATTTATTCGGGCACGGAACTTTTTACGGCGATAAGTTTCGAGGCGGGCGACGACGAAGCTCAAAGTTTGGTTGACGCGCTGGCTACGAATAAAATGTTCAACGCCCGAAAACTCAATTCAGGCACTTTGACTGACGTGACGCAGGTTCCGTTGACGGGCGGCAAAAATCCGACGGTCACCACTTCGAATTACGAACGCGGCACAAATATCTTGGAGCGTTTCCGTTGGAATTGTATCGTTGCCGACAGCGACGATTCGGCGGTCAACAAACTTTGGAAGAACGCATGAGTTACGCGACGATTTGTAACGACGAGAAAATTGTTTTCGTGCTCAACGGCTGGACTGCGACTGACGGCACGGTTTACGACGGATGGCGGGCGGCTGTTCGTATCGGCGGGATGATTGCGGCTTGCGAAACGAACGCCAGTTTGACGCACAACGGTGATTTCCGACGCGCTGGCTTTGATTGAGCCGCTCACAAACGGTGAAGTGATTCGCGCCGAACAACGCGGCTGTCTTGTTCTCAGCTTGAACGGTTGGAAAAAAATTCGCCGCACGAAGACGCGCTTTGAAGTCATGGAGCGCATTAATTCGACGTGCGACAAATTGATTGGCAACATCAACAACGATACTTTCGGTCGCGGAACGGTTGTCGCCGCAATGCAAAAACAAATTTGGCGGGACATCAGCGGCTACGAAGGACGTTACCAAGTTTCAAATTTTGGGCGCGGGTATTGGGGCACTTGCCAAAATTTTCGGCGTCAACCACGTAAAAATCAGCGAAGTTCAGATGGGGAAAACTTATCGGTATGTCGGTGGAAAAATTCGTACTGAAAAGTTGCCTAATCCGCGTCGTGTTCCCAACTCTGTCCGCGCAGATCAACGTCAACGAAAACTCACAATCGCGGGCGTCGCGACGAAGAAATAAACGCAAGTCGATTTACCGCGCAACTTATTTACGAAGCAACCGTTGCCGAAGATAAAAAACGTCTTTGGCAGAATCACGAAGTTTGGGAGAAACTCGGCGTTGCAAGCGGTGTCGACGTTATCTTGAAAGTTTTGACGCCCGGCGAAAAATCAAGAATCGTCGAGGAGATAGAAAAACTCAGCCTTTTCGATGACAATCTTGACGACTTGATAAAAAACGTATAGAAGACGGCGGGCGACTGCGATTTTTTTATGCATTGTTCGTCCGTCACAACATTTTACCGAAACAATATTCCAAGATGAATTTTTTGGAACGGGCGTTTATTCGCGCCTGTGTGCACGCCGAACTTGACGAAGAAGCGAAACAACGGAGGTGATTTTTCATGTCGAGCAGAGTAATTGATATAATCGTCCGCACAAATGACCAAACGTCTGCGGGTTTAAGCGCGGTTCAATCGAAATTTTTGGCGATGGAACGTTCGATTCAACGTCTCACAAATCGCGTGAAAAGTTTCGCCTCCGCACGCTTTCAGGCAACTGTTTCGCTGATTGACCGCGTGACGGAACCCGGCGGACGAATCAATTCATTACTCAAACGCTTTGCCGATAAAGCTTATCGGATTTCGGTCGACGTCACCGATTCAGCGTCGTCAACGTCAAAGACAATGCGTCGAAAAAAATTTCCGGCTTGACCGAAGGATTGATGGCGGGCGCGGGAACTTTCGCTCCGATTGCGGGCGCGGCGGGTATCGGATTCGGTGCCGCAAACGCCGTTCAAGCTGTCCGACAACTCGACAAAAGCGTCGATTATCAGGTCGACAAAGGCGATATGCTGTCAATTGGCACGATTATGCGAAATCTCGGCAGTCGTTTCAAAGAAGGCGTTGACCCGAATCAATTTTTGGATTTCGCTGAAGCAATTTCGGGCGAAAAAATTCACGCGGATACCCGCCGCAAGTTGGATTCGTTTATCGAACAGACGCAGAAAAACGGCGGCAAAATGAGTGGCGCGGATATGCTCAAAATGTCGTCGATGTTGGCGGGCACCGAACACATGGGCAAACTTTTGGCGGTCATGCTCGGCGATTGAGACGCGTTCCAACAAGATTTAGTTGAAGGTTCCGCCTCCGAAGGTTTGCGCTCGTTCGTCCAGACGCTCACCGAAATGGTTTCAAACGCTCAAAATCTTTTCAAAGACGGAATTCAGATCGTCGACTGCGGCAAGATTATTTTCGATGTCGTTGACCGTTTGCGTGCAAAATTTATGGAGCTTGACAGTATCGGCTCGATTCTCGCGGGCGGCGTTTTAATGGGCGCGTTGACAAAAATCGGCTCAAAACTTCGTTCGCTCGTGACGGGTTTCCGTGAACTTCGCATGGGTTCTTTCGGCACTTCGTCAGGCACTTCGGCGACTTCAAAAGGCGGCGTTTCGGCAAGTCAAAGCGTCGGCACAATGACTGTCAATGCGTCAGTCGTCAACGTCAACGGCTCACGAAAAGTCGGCAATCAATCGATTATCGACAATTACAACCGCACGAAAGAAACGATTCGTAACGGTTTGTCGGACACTTCGCCGTTCGCGTCTCGATTCGCGGGCGCAAAATCGGCGGTGGCGGCGGCGGTGTTGCCAAAGCTGAAGGCGGTTTCGTTTCGGCGGAAACTCATTTCTACGCGGGCGAACACGGCGCAGAAGTTGTTATTCCGCTGTCAAGTTCGCATCGCAACCGCGCTTTGGACTTCTACGAAAAAACCGGCGCGATTCTCGGCGGCGAACCGATGAATTTTGGCGGCGACGAAATTAAATCCGAACCCGAACGCGATAAATTTGGCAATTTGACGGGCGTCGATATTCCCGAATATAACCGAATCAACGGCGACGAAACAATTTCCGTTCAACGCGACAAACGTGCCGCACAAGAAGCTTTGCTTAATGACAATTTGTATAACAGTCGTGCTTTGGACTTCTACGAAAAAGCCAATTCGATTCTCGGCGGCGAAATTAAATCGGAGCCTGAACGTGACGCATTGGGTAATTTAATGGGCGTCGACATTTCCGAATACAATCGAATCAACGG
>JAFUYE010000105.1 GCA_017470715.1 Selenomonadaceae bacterium | reverse complement strand
GGCGGATTGCTGAGCATTGGCGGTGAGCTGTTCGGACGACGCGGCAACTTGATGCGACGTGTGCGACATTTTCCCGATAAGATTTCGTAAACTTGCGCTCATTTCGTTGAAGGCGGCGGACAACGAGCCGATTTCGTCACTCGACTTGACCGGCAAATCTTGAACGCGCAAATTTCCGTGTGAAAGTTCGACGGCGTGTTGTTGCAGTTGCGAAATGGGACCGGTGATTGAAGATGCCATTTTCATGCAGGCCAAAATCATGAGAGCCAAACCGACAATGCCGAGAATTGCGTAAGTCGAGCGCAGAGTTTTAATCGCTGCCAAAATAAAATCTTCGCTGACGGCAATTCCCAAAATCCAGCCGGTGCTTTCAATGGTCGTGTAAGCAAAGACGCGGGCGCCGTACATTTGATCTTCGGGCAACGAAAAATAACCCGTGCCGTTTCTCAACATTTCGTCGAAGTGGTCGCCAATGCCGGGAATTTCTTTGGCACTTTTGGCACCGCGAGTTGAAGTCGTCGCAAGCAAATTTCCCGAACGTTCAAAAAGAACGCCGTCGCCTTCGCCGCGATATTTGGATTTTTTGATTTGTTCGTTGAGAACGTCAAGGCTGATGTCGACACAGGTTGCGCCGACAAATTCACCGTTGATTTTAATCGGGGCAACCGCCGAGACGACAAGTTTTTTCGTAAAACTGTCGACGTAAGCTTCAGTGAAAGTCAGCCCGTTTTTCTCTCTGGCGTCGTTGTACCAGGCGCGACCGGTCGGGTCAATTTTACCGGTGAAGTCGCCGGCGTTATAGCCGAAAAAGTATTTGTCACGCAGACCGATTGTGACTTCGAGAATGTCTTTATCGGACGTGGTGAGTCCCTGCAAGTCACGATTTTTCATGCGATTGATGTCGCCGAGGTTGCCGAGCAAGTCAGCGGTGTATTGCGCGGCGACAGCTTTAGATTTGAGCCAAGTGTTCATTTCTTTGCCTTGCGAGTCGACGATGGCCAAAATTTCGCTCGTCAAGGTTTCGGACAAGTTCAAAAAGGACGTGTAATAGCCGATGATTGACATAACGGCGAACAGACCGCCCGCCAGAAATGCAAGCAGGGAAAATTTTTGTCGTAAGCCAAGATTCATGTGAGTGCGCTCCTTTCGGGCAAATCAGTGAGACAAAGCGGCTTGAACTTCTTTCGGGAGACGCCGAATTGTCTGCAAATAAGACGCGGTTGTCATGTCGATTTTTCGGCGACCTTGCTCCCAATTTCGCAACGTCGCGATTGGGATGCCGAAAGCAGCGGCAAATTGACTTTGCGACATTTGAAGTTCTCGGCGAACTTCGCGGGGCTGAATCGTTTCGTTCGTCGAGAATGAAAATTTCGCGACGGTCATAAAAAATCTCTCCTTTCGTCAGAATTTTTTTACGGAAGGATTATACGTCGAAGGCGCACGAATTACATGAAAATTTTTCGGCAAACGGCGTTGAAAATTTTTTCTTCCCAGACGTACAAACCGTTGAGATTGCCTTTTGAACGCGGGTCGGAATCGGGATCAATCGCTTGCCCGTTGAGCATGTACACGAAGCCGCTTTTCGTTTGCGGGTCGACGAAAAGTCCGGACAACATTCCGAACGCGTCGCCGAGATGACCGAAAAAAGTCCGCGAAAAATTTCTGCAGGCAACGGAATGCGTTCCGAGCCCGTAATTCATGAACGAACCGCCGCAAGTGTCGCCGTTCGGATTTTGCGGATTGAAAATCCACTGCGGTTTGAAAATCGTTTCGAGAGATTTGCCGCTCAAGATTTTTCGTCCGCGAAAATTTCCGTCGTGCAAAATCATTTCAAGCGCATGGGCAAGTTCGTTGAAGGAAATTCGCAGTCCGCCTTGCGGAGAAAAAAAAGTGGCGTTTGTTCCGACGCGATAATTTTTCAGACTGCAAACGCGGTTAAAATTTTCGGCGTACGGATTTTGCAGAGCGACGGTATCTTTCGCGGGTTGAATTCCGTTGAAGTCGTCAAGTTGAGCGTGCCAGTCGCCGAATTCGTCCCAAACGCCCGCAGAATTTTTTTTGCGATAAAGCGCGCCGAGTTGCTCAAAAGCGGTTTTGTCGAGATTGGCGGGCAGATAATCGGCTTTGGTGTCGAGTTGCCGCAAAATATTTTCACGCTGAAAAATGTCGAAACGCTTGCCGGTTACGGCTTCGACAATCGTGCCCAAAAGTCCGTAATTCAAGTTGCAGTAGCTGAAGAATTCGCCGACTGTTTCATCACGCGGCGCGAAGTGGTTGCCGTTCTCCCAAAATTTTCCGTTGGGGCTGAAAAGTTCGCGGATACTTATTTCGGGTGGTAGGCTGTAAATTTTTCCGTCGCGAATTGAAGACGTGTGACTTGCCAACATTCGCACGGTGATTTTTTTTTGCGGGAAATTCGGGTTGCGCAATTCAAAGCCGAGAAAATTGCTTGCGTCGTCGTCGAGTGAAATTTTCCCACGTTCGACTAGCTGCATGACGGAAAAAATCGTGAATATTTTCGAGACGGACGCCGCCCGAAAACGCGTGTGACGAGTGACGGGTTTGGAATTTTTGCCGAGAATTCGTCTGCCCAAGAATGTCGAAAAAACTTCACGCCCGTTTTTGAAAACGATGATGCCGAGTCCGGGAATTTCCGTGCCTGTGTCGCCAATCAAGCCAGTCAAATCGTCGTTGAATGTCTTAAAGTCCATTGTAATTCGCTCCTCAGTTTTGAAATGAAACTGTTTGTTTTTTTATCATACCTGAAAAAGTCGGGAGGGGCGTATTTTTAGGTACGGAATATTCGCATTTTGGAGATTGATGAATACGGTCTTTCTTTCTCTTCTCTTCTCTTTTCTTTTTTTGTTTAAGTGGTATAGGTTGTTATTTCATTTTAAAGTTTATTTGCTAGGTTTAAATTATTTTATATTTGGTTCTAAATAATGAATTGTATTTTTGTCTTTTAGTCTTTTATACATGTTTTGTTATACACGTTTTACTGTTGTTTTTTTTGTTTGCTTTGTTTGCTTTGTTCTATTGTTTTAGGCTCTGAGGTTATCGCTAAAATATGGCGTAATGACGCGATTTGTTAGGTTAGAAATACTAGCTTAATGCTAGCATTTCTAACCTAAACGCTAGTATTTCTAACTATTATAACTAGTAATTCTAACCTGAGGACGCTAGTAATTCTAACCTGAGTTGCTAGCATTTCTAACCAAAATCGAGGGGTATTTAGCTAGCATTTCTAACCTAAGTTTTCGGTAAAAGTTAGATTCACTAGCGTCTTTTTCGCTCCATTCTCGAAAAGAATCTGAAAGATATTGAACATTATAGTTGCCAAGGTCACATTGACTTTTTCAAGATTTTGGTTTATGTTAATCGAGATCACAATTCAAAAATCGTCCTGCTGATAAAACTCTTTATGTTGAATCGCCGACAACAACTGGTTGCAATTATTTATTTCGCTGACGGAGGTCGTGTTATGGTACTAAGCGATAATGACGTGACAGATTCGCTGATTCTGTGCAACAAGGTCTATCAGAGCAACCCGCTCATTGGAGCTCGAAAAAATTTTGACCTGATAGGCATGAAAATTTTCCTTTTGGGCTTGCAGGGGCTCAATCCGCATTTTTCGCTCCAGGACAAAATATTCGACAAAAAATTCAAGGAGTTTCTTGTACCGGCAACAAAGATCAAAGAGGTTTTCGGCAATAACTGGTATCTGTACGGGATAAAGTCGGCGTGCAAGAAACTGTTCAACTCGACAATCACAATCGACAATCCGAACGGCGTTATTGAACTTCGTCATTTGTTTCGACGCCTCGAATATGTCCCGTCCGAAGGGCTGTACATTTGGTTTGACGACATTTTGCGTCCATATGTCTTGGATTTGCTGGATACACAAGGTTTCACGCAAGTTGATGGCGCAGTTCTCCTCAAATTGTCGTCGCCATATGCAATTCGGCTTTTGGAACTGATGTTGCAGTATCGAAACTTCGAGAAGTTCAAAATTCGTCGGGAGATAAAGCGAACATTCAAGTTGAGTGAATTGCGCTTTATGCTCAACGTTCCCGAAGGCGCATACCAAGGACGTTTGAACAACTTCAAAAAATTCGTGTTGGAAAATCCGATACGTGAGATTAACGAGCGGACAAACTACAAAATAAGCTTTCAGCCGATAAAGGCAGGACGACAGGTTGTAGGTTTTGAGTTCAAACTTGACACGAAACTGGTACCAAATTTCGGAAATAATGAGCGCAGAGCACCATTAATCCATGAAGCGATAAAGGCACTCAAGTCACTGGGCTTCACGGAAAAAGTTGCGTTCGCTATTTTCGGAAAGTGCATCGACGCGGATGATTGCTTTTCCAGAATTAATCGCGCTCAAGCTTTGTTGGTCAGATCCAAAACGCCGATACGAAACAGAGAAGGCTTTTTGCGCAAAGCGATTGAACAAGATTGGCGAGTTTACGGCAACAAACGAAAAGCGCATGATTTCGCTAACGATAAAACGTCCGTAAAATCATCTTCGACCATGTCAATCGCCGAGGTTTTTGCGCCCATCCTCGAAGCAATGAGAAGAGCTACTCCACCGGAAGAAAAAAATGATGACGATTATTACGTGCCGTTAGATGAAGAGCCGAACAAGTACAACATTCGGTCGGATATCTTGCAGGATATCCGAGACTGGCTGAATGCCGGTAAAGATCTTGAAACTGCCGAAATGCTTTTAAGCTCGTACGGCTTGACCGTTGAACAGTTCAAAAAAGAATTCATGTGAAGCCAAAAAAAAAGCTCCCTCGTTGAATAACCGAAGGAACAATTTTTAATCGTGCGGGTTTATATCTGTCGGGGACTTTTGACGAGCGCGAATTCAGTTATGATTTTCGTCGGAAGAAAATCTGACGTAACAGGCCTTGCCGCGCTTTTTCGACTCGTAAAGTGCTTTGTCCGCCAACAAGTACAGCTTTTTGAAATCGTAATTGCCGGCGTCGGTCGCAATGCCTATGCTGCAAGAAAAATGTTCCGCCGCGCCGACTTTCAAAACTGCAAGGGAACGCAAAATTTCTTGGGAAATTTCGTCTGCTCTTTTGAGCGAAAAAGCTGACATGCCGGGCATGTAAACCATAAACTCATCGCCGCCGACGCGTCCGATTATGTCGTCCGTGCGAAATGCCCGTTCCAAAATCAAGCCGAACGCTTTTAAAACTTCGTCGCCGATTTGATGCCCATAAGTATCGTTGACGTGTTTGAAATTATCGAAGTCAAGAATCATCAAGACGGAAACATCGTCCGGTTTTTTGTTCGCAATCGCGGCTTTGGTCTCTTCCTCGAAAGAACGCTTGTTGAAAAGACCAGTCAACAGGTCGTGTTTGCTTTTGTTCGCCGCGTCATAAAATTCTTGCGAAAAGCGCGCAACGTACCAGCGGATAAACAAAAACACCACGCCCAAAATCGCCAGCGCGGTGGTCGTCATTGTCAAAATGTATCGCTCGATAATTTTTTCAAAACCTCTCGTCGATTGAGACGCCATAAGTGCGCCGATAACGGCGTTGTCGCTTTCCCGACGAATGGGGATGACGTAAGCTTGACAAGTTTGCCCGTTGATTTCAATTCTTCGACACCAAAGTTGCGAGCCGTTGCTCAACGTGTGATTTTTTATTGTCTCAAGCGCACTCGTCTGCACGAAGCGAACTCCGTCCTTGTTCGTTATCGAAGTCATTTCCGCAATGTCTTCGTAGAAAAAAGTTACGTCGACATTGGTTTGTTTTTTCAGGTCGTCGACAATCGACGTTTCGTCCGAGACGTTGAAATTCATTCCGCGCCAAACGTCGCCGTCGGGTTTCCTTCCGTAATCGCCGTAACCGTGACCGGAATACAGAGCCAAAGCCGCCAGTGCCGTCGATTTCAAATTCCGTTGCTTTTCGTCGTAGAGACTGTCGCGGAACTGTATGAAACCCGTCGTGAGCGCAATGACCGCGAAGACGATTACCGGTATGCAACTCATTATAAAAAGTTTTGTGCTGTATTTCATTTCGGCTCACCTAAATCGAATCTTTGTAAAGGACGACAATACCGGTATCGATTGAAACATTTTTTTCGGTATAAGTGCCGTGCAGAGCGTCCAACGCGATTTTTATTCCTTTGTAGCCCATAACTTGCGGCTTCTGTTGCAAGGTCGCGTAAAGTGCTCCGTCGTTAAGTAAATTTAAAATTGCGTCGGAAGTATCGAACCCGACGACGATTTGTTTTGAATTCGAGTCCCGAACTTGTTCGCCGATTGCCAACGCCGTTCGCTCGTTTGAACCGAAAAAAGCGACGTAGTCGGGATGTTCCGCGACGAAATTTTTTAAGCGTTGCGGATCGTCTTCCATGAAAAAAGTTTCGTCAAGTTCAAAGTCGCCGTCCTCAAAGATTTTGCGAAAACCTTCGACGCGCAACGCGGTGCTCGTGACGTTCGATTTGTTCACCGCCAAACCGATTTTGCCGGATTTTATTCCCGCTTCGGTCAAAGCTTTTTTCATTGTTTCGACGGACACTCTGCCCGCCAATGCGTTGTTGGTTGCCAAAAACGCAACGCAATCGAATTCGGCGGCATTGTCGACAAAATTAATTTTGACACCGGCTTGAGCTGCTTTTTCCAAACTTTCGTTGACGCCGGTCGGTGAACTTGCCGCAAGTATAATTGCTTCCGCGCCGTCTTCCACGGCTTGTTCGATACAAATTCTTTGCGGCAAATCTTCGTTAACGTCGGGCGCAATCCATTTGTAATCCGTATCGCCGAATTCCGCAACCGCCTTGCGACAGCCCGAATCAATCGACTTCCAAAAGTCGTCCGCCAAATCCATTGTTATCAGGTAAATTTTGTGCGAATTCTCTTCGGCGTGTGCGTCGTTACTTTTGACCGGAGAATCATCAATAACGACAATGTCGGGCGTTGAAGAACAGCCGCTCAAGAAAATTGTCGCAAACGCAACGACGATAACGAGTTTGAAAAAACATATGCTTTTCATGACGCAAACTCTCCCGCTTTTTGTTCTATCGACGTAAAAACCGATTCGTTCGCGAAATATTTTATAAGATAGCAACTTCGCTTGCAAGATAACTTTCTCGGCGTTCCATTGAAAATTTCTTGACACCGTAGTAGAATTCAGCCGCTAAAATAATTTGAACGGAGAATTTTGAATGCTACGATATGTGACGAAAAAATTCTTGATGGCAAATGTTATGCTGTCAATTTTTTTTGTAATGTCAACGGTTGAATCGGCGGAAACTCGATTTTTGAATTTGGATGAGGCCGTGAGTCTCGCGCTGGAAAACAATCGGCTGATTGAACAGCGAATCGAAGATCGTGAGGCAGCGCGCTGGAATTTGTCGGCTGTTCGGCGAAGTTCGGGCTTGAGATTCAGTTGGAGCATGTCTTCAACCCGAATCGGCGGCAGATATTATAACGGCTGGAGAGAGCAACGCTATGTATATCAAGGCTGGTCGAAAGAAGAACGCAAGCAACGGGGTATAAACCTTGCCAATTACCCGCCCTATCGAAGTTCAAATTCAAATTCGCTCAGCTTGACTTT
>JAFUYE010000104.1 GCA_017470715.1 Selenomonadaceae bacterium | reverse complement strand
GCTTGTTGACGGACGCCGAATTCAATTCCGCAAGCATATCGAAACTTTTGGTCGACGAATGCGGCTGGCAGAAAAATTCCGTCGTGACAATTTGCGCGAAGTTGTCTTATCCCGACGAAAAAATTTTTACCGTGACGCTTGACGAGGCGGCAAATTCCGAGCCGGTGAAACATTGTGTCTTGATTGTCCGCGAAAACGTTTGAATTCATACGTCGAACTTGCGTTTTTTGAATGTTACTTTTCTTTGCTTGTCCAAAGAAAAGTAACCAAAAGAAAAGACCCGCCTGCGCGGCGGGCGAAGCAGTGCGTTTTCGTAAAGTACGGCGTGTGAGTTACCAATTTTGGCCGCGAAATTTGCATCACGCAAATACCGCGGCTGAGGCCGTCATCCTTGACGGCCTCATTGTTTGTCGCCGAGTGTTCCGAAAAAATTTTATTTGCGATGACGATTCGGTTCGGGCGGCATGAATTTTTTCGCATCCAAGCCGAAACTTTTTGCAACGTCGCCCCAAGTGTTGTTGATTTTGCGTTTGCTTAAAACGGATTTAATGTCCTTACCGGCAGCGTTGGCGATTTTGCCCGCCATTGCAATATCCTGCGGATGATAGCCGTCTTTGATGAGACTTTGCACGGTTTTAACATCCGTGAAAGATTCTTTGGCAAGTTTCGCGCTCATCTGTTGACGGGTGAATTCTTCGACCTGTGCGCGGGTGACGCCGAGTTTTTCCGCAACTTGAAACCAATCGGTTTTCATTGCAAGCACGTCCGAAAAACTTTTGCCGCTGAGTTTGGACAGCACTGCCGCAAATTGCACGTCGCGAATATTCACGCCGTCTTTCAAGGCCGCTTCAACTTGCGCGGAATCAACGCCGTATTCGTCCGTAAAATGTTTCACCCAGCCGTTGAGATTTTCGGCAACCTGCTCTTCGTTCATCATCATTGGCGGTGGCATTTCGGAAGGATTCGCAAAAGCTTGCGAGCCCGTCAACAATAATGCGCCGCTCAAAAGTCCCGTTAAAAATTTTTTCTTGAAGTTCAACATAAAGTATCACCTTCCAAAATTCAAAACTGCTTAAGACGTGTTGAAGTATAATTCAACGGGGCACGATTGTCTTTAGCTTGCGATTAAAAATTTCGGCTCAATCTTTCAAGGCGATTAAAGCGGCAATTCGTCCCGTGCGGTCGAGATTTTTTTTGTGCGCGGCGCGATAGGAAAAATACCATGCGTCATTGCAACAGGTGCAGTGGTTCGCAACTTCGATATTTTCTTCGGGCACGCCGATTTCGAGGAGCTGAATGACATTTGCCCGCCACAGGTCGAGAAAAATTTTTCCGTCGCGTTCGATTAAAAGTTCGCCGAAATTTTTCGGGAAGGCGATTTTGCATTTGTCCAAAACTTCGCCGCCGACTTCGTAGCAACACGCGCCGATTGACGGGGCAATTCCGATTAAACATTTTTCGGGATTCGTGCCGAATTCGTCGGTCATCTTGAGCAAAGTTTTCGCCGCAATTTTTTTGAAGGTGCCGCGCCAACCGCCGTGAGCAAGTCCGATTGCGGAATTTTCAACGTCGACAAAAAAAATCGGCACACAGTCCGCGAAACAAAGCATCAACGGCAACGCAGGCGTGTCGGTTATCAGCGCGTCCGTTTCGGGAATTGAGTCCGCGTAATTTTCACAGCCGCAACCGCGATAATTTTCGTCGACGCGGAAAATTTTTTCGCCGTGAACTTGATTGGGCGTAACGATGTCGGTGATTTTAAAGCCGAGCGATTGAACGAATTTTTTTCGGTTCGCAATGACGTTTTCGGGTTTGTCGCCGACGTGAAGCGCAAGATTCAAACCGGTGAACGGTTTCCGACTTACGCCGTCGACTCGCGTTGAAACTGCGTGCGTCACCACGTCTTCGGGGAAGGTCGAAAATTTTCCGTTCCAAAGATTATTTTCGGTGCGTCTTAAAAAGTAACTCATGTAATTCCTCCGTTAGAAATTTTTCGGTACGTCGTTTCGATTCGGCGTATGCATAATTTTAATTTCTGCCGACGGTAGATTACGGCAATTCGGGCAAGTTCTTCGCGATTGCCGAATTGTGAACGATTTCTTCGATGCGTTGATCAAGGACAAGTTCTTGTTTGTGCAAGCTTGCCGCCTCGTCGAGTGCCGCCGAAGAATTTTCAATCATACCGCGAACGTAAGCTTGCCACGCCATAATCGATACTTGCGTCGATTCTTGCCGAAGCTGAGCTAAAAACTGTGCGCCTTGCGGAATGTCGATTTGATCAAGTTCCGCCTGCCGATTTTCCAGCGACGGAATTATCATGTCGTTGATATAATTTGCAACCGTCGCACGTTGCCATTCCGTCATAATTCCGCTGCCCGAACGTTGCAGGGAAATAAATTCGCCTTGCTCGGCATCAAAAACGTTGTTGTAGCGATAGACAATTTCAGCGGTGTTGTCAATGTACGCGGCAAGATTTTCGCTGAGTATGGGGCGTGCGGCGTCAAGATAATTTTTGTAG
Source organism: Selenomonadaceae bacterium (assembly GCA_017470715.1). Lineage (GTDB taxonomy): Bacteria > Bacillota > Negativicutes > Selenomonadales > Selenomonadaceae > Quinella. The sequence goes on along the minus strand of JAFUYE010000104.1, from coordinate 26,360 downwards.
TTGTCGACGCCGACGACTTTCCAATCGCTGCCGCCCATGTTGAAACTGAAACCGTCGAACGTGAACTTGTGCCCGAAAATTTCAAAATCAAAACTGCCGACGTTGTAACTTTCGTTCGCCAAATCTTTCAGCGTGACTTTCAACACGAACGGAGTTTGCGAATAATCTTCGACGATAGCGAAACTTGCGGTTGCCTCTTCCCCGTGATGTTTTACGTCTTTAAGTTCGACAAGCGACGTGTGGCGAATCAAACTGCGGTCAAGCAAAATGTCGAAGTCGATGCCGAGTTGTCGCCCTTTGAGAATTCCTCCGGGCAAAGTCCACTGTTTGGTATCGAGGTAAGTGTTCATGACTTTAACCGCGCCTTGACACATTTGCCGACGAATCAGCACGTAAAAATTTTCAAACAAACTTCTTTCACGGTCGGAAAGTTGCGTGTCGTATTTGAACAGGTCGCCCGTTAAATCGTCGTAGCCTTGCAAAGTTATCGAATTCAAGTCAACGTGTCGGCGAAAAGTTCGCATGTCGCCTGCCTTGTACGCCTCGAACATTTCGCGCATTGCGTATTCGGGCGTTTTGGTGTACACGGAAAAATATAAAAAAATTGCAAGCAAAATCAGCCCGAAAAAAGCCAAAGCAATTAAGCGTTCGCGTTGACGACGTTTGCGGCGCGCCTCAAGTCTTTTTCGCCAAGTGTGATCGTCCATATTCAACCCCTGAAAAACAATTAGAAATTAGGAATTAGGAATTAGGAATTAGGAATTGTTACTCCTGAAAATTTTGCGAAGTGCGATAATCTCTTCGTAGTCGGCTGTGTCGGTGTGGAGCGGCGTCACGGAAACATAACCGCAATTCACGGCGTGAATGTCGGTGCCTTCGCCCGCGTCCACGTCGTAAATCGTCCCGCCGATTCGGAAATAAGCGCGTCCGTCGTCGTCAGTTCGGCTTGCGAAAGCGTTAATGTAATCGCGTTGACCGGGGCGCGTGCTTGCGAATTCGGCTTCGTCTGCGCGAAATTTTTTCGGGAAGTTCAGATTATGCAGGAACGGTTCATGTTTGATGGACAAAATTTTTTCCAGATAATCGACTGTAACTTCAGCCGCCGTGTCGAAAGAAATTTCGGATTCTCTGTCCCGCGAAACTGCAAGCGACGGAATTGCGTGCAAAAAACCTTCCAGAGCCGCGCCGACGGTTCCCGAATACAAAATATCCGTTGCCAAATTTGATCCGTCGTTTATGCCGGAAATTACCACGTCAAATTTTTTGTCGGTCATGCCTTCAAGATAAATTTTTACGCAATCGGTCGGCGTCCCGTTGAAAGTCCACGCCTCGAAGTCGGGATTATCGAAATGTTTGTATTCAATTTCGCGCAGAACACTCAACGCGTGCGACATACCGCTTTGCTGTTTCATCGGTGCGGCAATCGTCACGAAATATTTGCCGCGATTTTTCAACGCACGGGCGACGCTCCACAAACCTTCGCCGTGAATTCCGTCGTCGTTCGTCAATAAAATGTTCAAGTCTTGCACTCTCCTTGCAAAAAGATTCGATTAAGCAACTTTTTTTGTGTCGTAATTTATGATGGCGATTTCCGTCGGCGAGCGGCGAATTAAACTTATCGTTTCTTCGAGTTTGCGAGCCACTTCATTGCTGTAAGAAATTTCTCCGCATTGCGAACAAACTTGCGAAGGAACATTTTTGACGATAACAATGCAGTCCCCCAAATCCGCCAGAAAAGTTGTAGGCTTATCGATAAGTTTTCCCTTGCACATGAAACATTTCATTTTATTATCTCCTTCGGGTTTTCAAATCATCTTCCCAATTTTCGGGCGAAGGTCTGTAAGCCGTTATCAGCCACAAATCGTTTTCGTTTGCTCCGCAGACTACATGAAGAGCTTGCGCGTCTTTGCCGTGTTCGAAAATCAAGCAACTCGGATACGGATAATCATCGGGATAATTTTCGAGGATTTCGCCGCTTTTAATCGCAGTTGTTACGTCATCCAGCGAAATTCCCCTTTGCAAAAGACGCGTCATTATATGCATCGTCCAACGTAAATTTCCGTTGTCACACAAATTTTTTATGCGTTCCAAACTGCAGGGGGGCATTTAAATTCCTCACAATCCGAACAAAGCATCGGCAAATTCTTTCGCGTTGAACGGGCGCAAGTCGTCAAGTCGTTCGCCGACGCCAATCCATTTGACGGGAATGTTGAGCTGTTCTTTAATGCCGATAATCATGCCGCCTTTTGCCGTGCCGTCAAGTTTCGTCAAAACAATTCCGGTAATGCCCGCAGTCTGCGAAAAAAGTTCGGCTTGACGGAGCGCATTTTGTCCGGTCGTCGCGTCCAAAACCAACAAAACTTCATGCGGTGCGCCGGGAATGCCTTTGCCGAGTATGCGGTTGATTTTTTTGAGTTCTTCCATCAAGTTGAATTTGTTCTGCAAACGTCCCGCCGTGTCGACAAGCAAGACATCAATATTTTGCGCAACGGCCGAGCGTGCGGCGTCGAGTGCCACGCTTGACGGGTTTGAACGTTCGGAATGTTTGACGAAAGCCGCGCCGGTTCGCTGTGCCCAAACTTCAAGCTGATCAATCGCGCCTGCACGAAAAGTATCTGCCGCAGCCATCATGACGGATTTTCCCTGCGCGGAGTAATACGAAGCGAGTTTGCCGATTGTGGTCGTTTTACCCGCACCGTTGACGCCGATCATCAAAATCACGTGCGGCGGAGTCAAGTTGATTGAACTGCCTTGCTCTTCGGTGAGAATGTCGCGAATCTGATTCGACAGAAAAATTTTCACGTCTTCGGGCGAATTTATTTCGGCACGGCGAACACCTTTGCGAAGTCCCGCAATAAGTTTTTCGGTCGTCGTCATGCCGACATCGGAAGTTATCAAAGTTTCTTCAAGTTCGTCAATCAACGCGTCGTCAATTTTTGTCGAGCCGTGAAGAATTTCGTCAATCTTGTCAATGAATTTTTCGCGAGTTTTAGTCAAGCCCGCTTTGAGTCGGTCAAAGAATCCCATGCCGATACCTCCTTTAAATTTATTGTAGCAGATTATAAATCGTTTCCGCAAGCCGCTTTAAAATCGACGAAACAATTTTCGCGTTGCAACGTTAAAAAGATTTTTAACCGGTACGCCGCGTCGTAAATTTATCGCAAAAAAAATCGCCCGCTAAAATTTGACGAGCAATTTTTCGCGACAATATTTTTTAATCATTGACCCAATCGGTTATCGGCGACGGGTGTTTTATCGACTTCCATTCAACGGCGACCGGTGGCGTGCAATAGCGGCAACGTTCAATAGGTTTAAGCAAATGCGCCTTAAGTTTCGCCGTCGTCAAGTCCGGTTCGTAAAGATCAAGTGCGCCGTCTTCAGGCAAATTTTTTCCGTAGTAAGTGTTGAAATATTTTGTCGTGAACGGCAGGAAACAAGCCGCGATTTTTCCGTTGTAAAGATTATGGCAATGAGCCGCTTCACAATTCAAAAAAATTTCTTGCTCACGATTGTGCGCCTTGAGCGTGTAAGTCATGTTGAAAGTTCTATTCAATGCGCTCAATTTGAACGGAATATTTTTTTCTTCGAGCAATCGTTTAATCGCGGGCATTTTACTTTCAAGCGGCGGATAAAACGAAATGTCTATTGACACATTGCAAGTGCGCAGAGTCTCGAAAAAGCTTTCGGGCATTTTCGGCAAAAGTATTGCGTTCGTGACGATGTGAATCAGAGCTTGCGGATAAAGTCGTCGGGTGAGCCGAATATATTCGTTAAGTTCGGGGTTCAACAGGGGTTCGCCGCCCAAAATCCTAATGGTGCCGATGTCGTTAATGAATTCGTGCAATCGCTCAAAATCCCGCGTGAATTTTTGTAAGTTAGGAAACGTCGGCTCATTGACCAAGCCCGAATAATGCGAACAGGCTTTGCAGTTTAAATTGCAATGGTCGGCAACGTGGAACTCAAGATACGGCAGATATTTCGCCGAACGATAAAGTTCAATAAAATTTTTGAACGAAATTTCTTTGTCCAAGCGGCTTGTTATGCAAACGTCGTCCGCGCTGACGCCGAGCATTTGCAAATACGACAAACTTTGTCTTAAATATAAATACACCTCACGCGGGAAAATAATTTTGTGAATCAATTTCTTGCGATAAAGAGCGGCGAACTGACGAAAGTTTAAAATCGCCTTATCGCCGATGGTTGATTGAGCATTGTCGAACAACGAAACATATGCTACGACATTGAGCGGAAGTTTATTAAACGTCTGTTCAAGCCAATTATTATATTGATTTTCGATGATGTTCGCGACGAATTGCGAAACCTGCCCTGTTGCCAAAATTGCAATATTCATTTTGAGCCCTCCTTTTTCGCCGTGAGTGTTGCCTCATGACGGATTTGCCGCAGGTATTGTAGCAGATTATAAATCGTTACCGCAACAAAAAAATCCCTCGATACGAAGCAGGGGATTTTTTATTGCAATAACATTGCGGATTACACCAATCGGATGCAACACCTCATGCTTGCCAGCGCGCATTCGCCGTTGCCCCCCAACGCGTTTGTCGGGGATTTTTTATTTGGTTCGTTGTAAAAATTATTCGTCGAAGAGGAAAACAACTTTCAGTTCGGGCAAAAATTTCGTCGCATGATTTTCAATCAAAACACGATTTGAGTCGGGAATTTCAAGCACGGGATTGCTGTTGAAATTTTCCACGGCTTTAGCCTTGACGACAAGCGGATTGTCACCGGCGCGCTCAACGCTGTCAACGTTGCTGACGTAATCGGCCATGCCCATTTCGATGATTTTGTCGATGTCAAGATTTTTGTGCCCGTAAATTTTCGTGCCGTTGGAATTTTTGACGACGGGGCTCATTACGGGTTGCAATTCCAAACCGCGACAGTCAATGACCAAACCGGTGTAATCGCCCTTCGCCAAAGACGCGTATTCGGCAACGGTTTTGCGGACTTTGTTGCCAATCTGTTCTTCGTAAGATACGGGCGCGGCTGTTTGTGACCAAGCTTCACCGGTCGCGGAAATTTGCAGGTTGTCGAAATCAAAATTTCCTGCGGACAAACGCGAAAGCGGCGGCTTCGTCGGGTCGATTCTCATCACTGTCGGCGGAGTAAAAGTATCTTTGACACCCTGCGCGGCAATGTCAAGCCTGTTTCTCAACGGCGTGTTCGTGTCGTATTGTTGAACGGACGGATCGACATCGTAATCGGGTTCGGGGAACGGCTCAATCGTTTCGTTTTTTTCAAAGACGGCACCGGCCAGCGAATCTTTCACGCCGAAAATCGGAACTTGCATTACAACTTCGCAACTGCCGTCGCCCAAAAATTTTTCTTCAAGAACACGTGCGCCCTGAATCGTTGCCGAAACGCGAGTTTTAACAATGTCTTTGGTCGTCAACATTTTTTCGACAGTCGTTTCAGAGTCGACGCGCACACCGTTGACAACTTCCGCCATCTTGCGGTAGGCATCGGCTCGTGCCGCTTTGGAAGCAAGACCTTCAGCCTGCGTTTGATTGATGGCGTCGGTTGGGGCAAGACCCGTGCCGCGAACGGTGATAACGCGCTGTTGCCAATTCACACCCTCGACGAAATCGGTCGCAGGTGCCGCCGAAACACCGGAACTTGTCGCGAACAAAAATGCCGCAATGAGACCGAGTGTCGGTGCTCCAAAAATTTTGGGAAGTTTCATCTCAATCACTCTCCTTTGAAAAAAATTTAACATTAACACATTAAAGCCGCCTTAGAACTGCAATTAGGAATTAGGAATTAGGAATTAGGAATTGTTGAAGCGAAATTAATTACTAATTCCTAATTCCACATTCCTAATTGATTTTTTCACGGTTGCAATAACTCAAGCGTCGAAAAAATATCGTCGGAAACATGCTCCAAAATTTTTTTTACAAAGTGATTGTTATGATCTGCCGAACTCAAAAAACAATCCGTCAGCGTAAGCAAATCTTTTTTGGAGCAGAAATTTTCTTGTTCCGCCGCGAACATCAACAGTTCAAAAAGTTTATAAGTCGCAACGAAGACGCCAAAATTTTTCGGAATGCTTGCCACGTGCCGCCACGGGTAGCAATTCAAAAACATTTCGTTGACCAGATAATTTTCCATGAAAGTCGCACGGCGCGCCGAAAAATCTTTCAACTTGTCGGAAAGTCCAAGGTAATTCGCGGTAATTGCAGTTGCGGAAACTTTCCCGTTCGCGTCGGGAACAATGCCGAAAGTTTTTGCAATCAGGTTGGGGAGTACTTTATTTGTATCAAAGTCATCCGTGCCGTAAAGTGTTTCGAGCAATACCAACATTAACCCGACAAATTTTTTCGCGTCGAACTGAATCGTCGCCAACATGCGCGGCATTTGCTGAGCCAAAAATTTTTTTGATTCGTAAGCGGCGATTATTTTTTTCAACGCATCAAACTTATCCGAAGAGGTTAAGGTTTCATTTGTAAGTAATTCGTCAAATCTGTCCAGAAAAAATCCCAGCAAGATTAAGCGTTGGTCGATTGAAAGCGTGCGTTCCTGCAAAATTGAAATCATCGCGATTTGTACTTCAAGCATGTGTTCGGCAAAACCTTCTGCCGTGTTGACGGGCGCAATGCCGATTTTTTCGCCGTTGGAATGAATTTTTTCCGACACTTCGACGAACTCGAATTGCATCGACTCTTCGTTGAACAAAATCATTTCCGCCGCGACGGGGCACGTCAGCACCAACGACCGTTCAAAAAATTTTCCAAAATTCAAAGTGCGGCGAGGAAATGTCGAACACGTCATCGACAAAAAATTTTCGCCGTATTTGAGCTGCAGGCGACACAAATTTTTTTCGTTCAGGAACGGGCAAAATTTTTTCTCGGTCATAGTCACGAGATATTCTTTGCGTTCGTCGTTAAAAGTCATGTGCGACAAAATTTCTTCGGAATCGGCTTTCGGGCGAATTTGCAAATACTGTTCGTGAGTTTTTTTGTCGATAAAAACGTTCCAGTCTTTGCAACAGCGGGCGTTGCATTTGGAGCCGTCACATTGAAATTTTTCGACGTACCGGGGCTGAAAATACAAGAATTTTTTTTGCATGAATTGCCTCCGTGAAAAATTTTCCGTAAGTTTATCACGCGCAAAAAAATTTGTCACTTGACGGCGAAAAATTTGCACGAAAAATTTTTTGTGGTATTATACGGCGCGGAAACTGCAATGCACAATGAGGAATGTAAAGTGGATAAATATTTCGTCGCGTCAATAGCCGGCGCGAATTCTTTGGGCAACAGGCGCGTCAAACGACTTGTGGAATTTTTCGGCAACGGACGTGCGGCGTGGGAAGCCGAGGTCGCCGACTTGAAAAATTCGGGTTTGCCGTCCGCATCGATTGAATCATTTATCGAGTGGCGAAATTCTCATCCCGACGCGCCCGACAGACTTTCCGACTATTGCGAACGCAAAGGCTTCGGGTTGTGCACAATTTTTGACGAAGATTATCCGCCGATTCTCAAAGAAATATCTTTGCCGCCCGTGCTTTTTTATTATCGCGGAAAAATTTCTCGTGACGCTGAACGTGTCGGCATTGTCGGCACTCGCAACAATACTCCTTACGGCAAAAACGTTGCTCAGGAACTCGGCAGAAAATTGGCAGCGGCAGGTTTGACGATTGTCAGCGGAGCGGCACGCGGCATTGACACTTTTGCACACACGGGCGCGCTTGAAACCGGTCGCACGGTTGCAGTTTTGGGGCAAGGACTCAGCGCACGCTGTTCACGTGAAAAAAAAAAGTTGCTCGACCAAATTGCCGAAAACGGACTTGTCATGAGCGAATTTTCTTTGAAAACCGAAGCGAACGAAGGCACTTTTCCTACACGCAACCGAATAATTTCCGGACTTTGTCGCACGGTCATTGTCGTTGAGGCGGGCGAAAAGAGCGGCGCACTTCTCACAAGTGAATTTGCAGCAATGGACAGTCGCGAAGTTTTGGTCGTGCCGGGCAATGTCTATTCGGAAAAAAGTATCGGTTGTCACAATCTGATTCGTGACGGCGCAACTTTAATCAAGAACGCGCAAGACGTTTTGGAATATTACAATCTTGACGTGCCGAAAAAAATTTCCGTGCCGCCCAGCGAAAATGCAATTAGGAATGAGGAATCAGGAATTAGGAATGACATCGCGGTAAACAATTCCAAATTGCAGTTGAAACCGCCGCCCGCAAATTTGTCCGACAAGGCAGCGAAAATTTTTGAACTGATACCTGCGGGCGATTTCATCACGGGCGACGAGATTTTGAACGTGACGGATGAAATTTCGCCACATGAACTTCCGAAGATTATTCTTGAACTTGAAATAAAAAATTGTGTTGTCGAGGACGCGGGACGCTATACCCGCAAAAGCAATTAGGAATTATGAATTAGGAATTGTTGACGCGAATTTAATTCCTCATTCCTAATTCCTAATTCCACATTGAATTTTTATGGAGGTAAACGCGTGGCAACGAAAACTTTGTTAAAGTCGGTGATACTGGTCGAATCTGCCGCGAAGGCACGAACCTTGCGCAAATTTATCAGCCGCAGTTTCGCCGTCTTGTCTACCGAAGGCTTTTTGCAGGACTTGCCCAAAAGCCGAATCGGTGTCGACGTTGAAAAAAATTATTCGCCCGATTACATCACTGTGCGCGGGCAGGGGAAACTTTTGGCTCAGCTTAAACGCGAAACTTTAAACGCACGTCGAATTTTTTTGGCAACAAACCCCGATGCTCGCGGAGAATTTTTGGCGCGACAATGTTGCGAAATTTTCGGCGTCAACCCGAAATCTTTTTGCAGGTTGCGTTTGAACGAATTGACTCGTGCGGCTTTCAATGCGGCTTTGGAAAATGCAAGCCCGATTGACGAAAATTTGGCGGATTCTTTTCAGGCGAAACAAATTCTGGACAAAATAGTCAGTCACCGTGTCGGAGAATATTTTGAGCGAAAAATTTATCGCGGCACGAAAGTTGGCAGATTCCGCGCAATGCTTTTGAAGTTAATCGCAAATCTTCCCGCGAAAAATATTTTGTCGCCGAAAGAAAAATTGACGCCCGAAACGTTGCAGGAACTTGCGTTCAAAGAATTTACCTATTCGGCGGGACGCACGCACCTTGTCGCCATACAACTTTACGAGGGCATTAAACTTGACGGCGACGACGCGGGACTTATCACTTATCCCGACGCCGAAGAAATTTTTCCGGCGAGCGAACGACGCAAGCCCGAAGACGTTAAAGAATTTTTGACGGATTATCAATTCAAGTTGTACGGTTTGATTTACGCGCACGCCAACGGGCAAAAATTCGGTACTTGCGAAACGACCGTGCCGGACGACGCGAACTTGATGGCGGCTTTGGATTCTCTCGGCGTCGAGTGGGCTCAATATTACGCGGGCGGCATTTCCAGCTTAATTAAGCGGAAATATATCGTCGCTCAAAATTCCGGCTACAGCGTCACCGAACTCGGCAAAAAAGTTTTGGACGCGCTCAACGGTTTCTTTGACGAAATTTTTTCCGCAGACGCTTACAACTCCGTCACCGCGCAGATTCATCAAGTTGCGGCGGGTGAAGTCAAAAAAATTGCCGTCATTGACAATTACTGCAAAAAATTTAATCCCGCGTTCGATTCGGCTATGGCGACTTTGGGCGAAGATTCCGCGCCGATTGATGAACCCATCATTGAGTCGGATGTTGTCTGCGAAAAATGCGGACGCAAAATGTTGATTCGTCACGGGCGTTACGGAAATTTTTTGGCGTGCCCCGGCTATCCCGAATGCAAAAATACAAAGCCATTTTTTGAGCCGACCGAGCAAACTTGTCCGAAATGCGGCGCGAAACTTTTGCGCAGAACGTTGCCACGCGGTCTAAAATTTTATTGTTGCGAACGAACGCCCGATTGCGATTTCTCGACGTGGGACGAACCGCAGGCGATTAACTGTCAATATTGCGGCGCGACAATGTTTGTGCACAGATTTCGCGGACGTGCACCAATGTTTTATTGCGGCAACGAAAATTGCTCAACGCGCAAGAATCACCCCGTCAACAAAATTTTGGCGGACATGCGGGCACGTGCCGAGCTTCGTCGCGAACGAAAAGAACAACTTGCAGTTAAAGCGGCTGAAAAATCTGTTGCGAAACCTGCGCGGAAAAAATCGAAGTCGAAATAATTTTTGCGGACGTTCAAAAAATTTTCGGAGGCGACAACTTGAAAGTTCACATTATCGGTGGCAACGTGACGTTGCATCCGGTTAGGGCGGACGTTCAAAAAATTTTCGGAGGCGACAACTTGAAAGTTCACATTATCGGTGCGGGATTGGCAGGTTCCGAGGCGGCTTGGCAAGTCGCGAAACGCGGCGTCGAAGTCGTCTTGCACGAAATGCGCCCGAAAAAATTTTCTCCCGCGCACAAAACAACAAATTTCGCCGAACTTGTCTGCAGTAATTCACTTCGTGCGGCGGGCTTGACAAATGCCGTCGGCGTGCTCAAAGAGGAAATGCGTCGACTTGATTCGGCGATAATGTCTGCGGCGGACGCGGCGAAAATTCCTGCGGGCGGTGCTTTGGCGGTCGACCGTGAAGAATTCGGCAAACTCGTCACCGAAAAAATTAAATCCGTCGCGACCGTCGTTGAAGAAGAAATTACAAGTCTTGAAAATTTTTCCGACGACATTTTGATTATCGCAAGCGGTCCTTTGACGGATGGCGTGTTGGCTGACGAAATTACACGGCTCACGGGCGGCGACGATTTTTATTTTTACGACGCGGCGGCACCGATTGTCACCGTCGATTCGATTGACTTCGGCAAGGCGTTCAAAGCTTCGCGCTACGGCAAGGGCGACGACGATTCTTACATCAACTGCCCGATGACCCGCGACGAATATTTGACTTTCCGCGCAGAATTGATTGCCGCCGAAAAAACTAAGCCGCACGAATTCGAGACGGAAATTTTTTTCGAAGGTTGCTTGCCCGTGGAAGTTTTGGCATCTCGCGGCGAAGATACAATGCGTTTTGGAAACTTGAAACCGGTCGGCTTGCCCGACCCGCGCACGGGACAAATTCCGTATGCGGTCGTGCAACTTCGACAAGACAATCGAGCGGCGACGCTTTATAATCTCGTGGGATTTCAAACGCATTTGACGTGGTCGGAACAACGTCGCGTCTTTCGATTGATCCCCGGACTTGAGTCGGCGGAATTCGTTCGTTACGGCGTCATGCACCGCAACACGTTCATCAATTCGCCGAAACTTTTATTGCCGACGTTTCAATTAAAATCTGCGCCGAAAATTTTTTTCGCGGGACAAATCACGGGCGTCGAAGGTTACGTCGAATCTGCGGCTTCCGGACTTGTTGCAGGCATCAACGCGGCACGGCTTGCGAAAAATTTGGAGCCGATAATTTTCCCGCCGACGACCTGTCACGGGGCACTTGCGAATTACATCACGACGGCAGACGAAAAAAATTTCCAACCTATGAACGTGACTTTCGGATTGTTGCCGCCTTTGGAAGGTCGCACGCCGAAAAAATTTCGCAAAGAAAAATTGGCAACGCGGGCACTGGAATCAATTAGGAATTTGGAATTAGGAATGAGGAATTAATAAATGGAATTTCATGCAACAACAATCGTGGCCGTCAAACGCAACGGCAAAGTCGCAATCGCGGGCGACGGACAAGTTACTTTCGGCAATTCAACCGTCATGAAATCGACGGCAAAAAAAGTTCGCCGACTTTATCACGACAAAATTATCGCGGGCTTTGCGGGCTCGGTTGCCGACGCCTTCACGCTGTTTGAAAAATTCGAGGAGAAACTTGAATCAACGCATGGTCACTTGATGCGGGCAGCCGTCGCACTTGCAAAAGATTGGCGCACCGATAAAATTTTACGTCGACTTGAAGCTCTGCTTTTGGTCGCGGACAAAGACACGATTTTATTGCTGTCGGGCAACGGCGAAGTCATTGAGCCGGACGGTGACGTTGCGGCAATCGGTTCCGGCGGCTTTTACGCGTTGGCGGCGGCACGTGCTTTAATGTCGCATACCGAAATGAGCGCACCCGAAATCGCAAAAGAATCGCTGTCAATCGCGGCGGACATCTGCGTCTTCACGAATCAAAACATCATCGTCGAAGAACTCGAATAAAAAAGCGTCGACGCCGAAATCAGGAGCCGTCATGGATGACGGCTCCCGCCCGCGGCATTTGCGTGATGCAAATATCGCGGGCACAAGCGGTAAGTGTGAGCGACAACATTTGAATTGCGAACGAGTAGCCGCCCCGCGAGGTGCCTTTTCTTTTTGTTACTTTTTCTTTGGGCAAGCAAAGAAAAAGTAAATCCTAAACACAAGATTTGAAATCGAACTTAATCGACGCGACGCAACGAACTTTAACGGAGGACAAATTTTATGGCAACCAAGAAAAAAACTGTTCCACAGGAACTCGGCATTAACGACCAAACGCCCCGCGAAATCGTCGAGGAACTTGACAAATTTATCGTCGGGCAAGACGAAGCGAAAAAATCCGTGGCAATCGCTCTTCGCAACCGTTGGCGCAGTCACAAACTTCCGGACGACATGCGCGACGACGTTATCCCGAAAAATATTTTGATGATTGGCTCAACCGGCGTCGGCAAAACCGAAATCGCTCGCAGACTTGCAAAACTCGTCAAAGCCCCGTTTATCAAAGTCGAGGCTACGAAATTTACCGAAGTCGGCTACGTCGGGCGCGACGTTGAATCAATCATCCGCGATTTGGCTCAAACCGCCGTGCGCATGGTTCGCAAACAACGCACCGAAGAAGTCAAAGAAAAAGCAGCCGCCAACGCGATTGAACGCTTGCTTGACGTGCTTGTTCCGGAACCGAAACGCTCACAAAATCCGCTCGGAAAACTTTTCGGCAACGCGGAGCCCGAAACTCCGCCCGAAGAAGACGACACGAAAAAACCCGGTCGCGAATTCGTTCGCAAACGTTTGAAAGCCGGCAAACTCGAAGACCAAATTATCGAACTTGAAGTTGCGGACAGAGGCAAGCCCATGGTCGGCATGTTCAGCGGTTCCAGTCTCGAAGGCATGGGCGACAACCTTCAGGACATGGTCAGCAGTTTGATTCCCAAACGTATGCGCAAACGCAAAGTTACCGTTGCCAACGCCCGCAAAATTCTTGAGCAGGAAGAGGCCGAAAAACTTATCGACATGGAAGAAGTTTCCGAAACCGCCGTTGAACTTGCCGAACGCAGCGGAATTGTTTTCCTTGACGAAATCGATAAAGTTGCCGTCAAAGGTTCAAGTTCCGGTCCCGACGTGAGCCGCGAAGGTGTTCAGCGCGACATTTTGCCGATTGTCGAAGGCTCAACCGTCATGACGAAATATGGCCCCGTCAAAACAGATCACATTTTGTTTATCGCGGCGGGCGCATTCCACACGGCAAAACCGTCAGATTTAATTCCCGAATTGCAGGGACGTTTCCCGATTCGCGTCGAGTTGAAATCGCTGCTCAAGGCGGACTTTGAAAAAATTTTGACGGAGCCGCAAAACGCGCTGTTGAAACAATACAAAGCTTTGTTGCAGACGGAAGGGCTTGCACTTGAATTCGAGGCGAGCGCGATTGAACGCATTGCCGACCTTGCCGAACACGTCAACGAACAATCCGAAGACATCGGCGCACGCAGACTTCACACGTTGCTTGAAAAACTTTTGGAGCAAATTTCCTTCGAGGCCCCCGACATGGTCAAAGACGGCAAAACCGAAATCACAATCGACGCCGCTTATGTCGACGAACGCTTGAAAGACATTGCCAAAAATCGCGACCTGTCGCAGTTCATCCTGTAAGAAAAATTTTTCGACACAAAAATTTTCCCCGCCGATTGCGAATTACATTTCGGCGGGAATTTTTTTTTCGTCGACGAAAATTTTTTGACGAAAGGCGGTGAACGATTTGGAAAATATTTTGCAACGCGACGAATACAAATTTCTGCGCGAAGACAAACGGCTCGGAAAAAATATCGCGTATTTGACGATCGCCGGTTCAATCGCTTACGGCACGAACACCGAAAATTCCGATGTCGACGTTCGCGGCTTTGCGGTCGAAAAAATTGATTCGATTTTGACCGGCAAGGCTTTTGAACAATTCGACGACGACAAAACAGACACGGTGATTTACGGCTTACGAAAATATTTCAAACTCTGCGCGGACTGCAACCCCAACGTTTTGGAATTGCTCGGCACGAAACCCGAACATGTTTTGTACATGAGCGACGCGGGCAAAAAAGTTCGCGACAACGCGGAAATTTTTCTGTCAAAGTTGGCGTATCAAAAATTTGTCGGCTACGCGACGGCTCAACTGCGACGATTGCAAAATGCTTTGGCACACGACAGCTATCCGCAACGCGAAAAAAATTTGCATATCCTGAAGTCGATACAATCAATGATGATTGCGAATCGGCAGGCATACGCGCTTGAACACGCCGAAATAAATTTTGAACCGGTTGACGACGAAATTTTTATTTCAATCTGCGCGGACAAATTGCCGCTGAAAAATTTTTTGGCAATGAATTCGGGACTGCAAACCCTGCTGAACAATTACGCGAAGTTGAATCACCGCAACCGCAAGAAGGACGAAAATCACCTGCACAAACACGCGATGCATTTGATTCGACTTTACATGACGGGCATTGACATTTTGCAGGGACGCGGCGTCGTGACTTATCGCGAAAAGGATTTGTCGTTGCTCAAAAAAATTCGCGCAGGTGAAATTCCGCTTGATGACGTTTTCAAAATGGCGGACGAATTCGAGTCGGAAATTTTTTCCGCGTACAAAAATTCAAAACTGCCCGATGTTCCCGACGCGACGAAAATCGATAAACTGTTGCTTGAAATTTATCGCGAACACGGCTGAACAAAAAATTTATCCCCGTCGACAACTCGGCGGGGATTATGCTAAAATCGCTTCAAAATTTTTAGAGGAGGTGTTGACTTTGACAGATGAAAAAAATTTTGTCGCAGTAGTTGAATTACTCGCCGAAGGCTGGCGCATGAATCAGTTCATGGAAAAATTTGCGGCGCGAATCCTTGACGAAAAAATTCGCAGGAAATTTTCCAATCAGGTTACGCGCTTTGACAAAAAAATTTCTGCGTTGACGGAAACTTTCGGATTGGAGATTGTAGACTTCACGGGCGCGGAATTTGAAACCGGTTTGCCCGTTGCCCCGATTAATCTTGCGGATTTCGCGGCAGACGAAGATTTGATTGTCGAAACGATGATTGAGCCGACAATAAAAGTTGCAAACTCGACAGAAATTGTCAGACGCGGCGCGGCAGTCTTGAGGAGGCAAGTGAAATGAAATATTTTGTCGGAATTGATTTGGGCACGACCAACAGCGCGATTTCCACGTTCGACGGCGAAAATGTTCGCGTGTGGAAAAGCAAAACGGATCAAGCGGACGTGACGCCCTCGGCAATTTACGTCGACAAGCGCGGACGCAGATATTACGGCAGACGCGCTTACGAAAATTCTTTCCGTCAGCCCGAACGTTGCGCGAAACTTTTTAAGCGTTTCATGGGTACAAGTACAAAATTTACAATCGACGACGCGGAACTTACTCCCGAAGAATGCAGCGCGGAAATTTTGCGTGAACTTTTTAAAAATCTGCCCGACGAAATTCGCGAAAACAAAGATGGAGTCGGCATTGTCATAACGGTGCCCGCCGCGTTTAACCAAATGCAAAATGCCGCCACACTCGAAGCCGCTAAAAAGGCAAATCTCGGTAAAGTTGCGCTCATGCAGGAACCTGTTGCGGCGATTATGCGCGTCATGAAGGACAATCAATCCGACGGAAATTTTTTGGTCTTCGATTTGGGCGGCGGAACGCTCGACGTTTCCATTGCCGAAAGAATTTCCGGCAAGGTGAATTTTTTGGCGAACGGCGGTTTGACCATGTGCGGCGGGCGCGACTTCGACAGAATTTTATTTGATAATTTTGTTGTGCCGTGGCTCGAAGAAAATTTTTCCCTGCCCGACGATTGGCAAACGCTTGACGAATATAAGCTGCTTAAAGGTCTCGGACTTTATTTTTTGGAGCTGGCAAAAATCGAATTGTCTTCAAGCGACACGGCGAAAATCGAAGGCGAAATCGAACTTGAAGACGAGAACGGCGAAGAAATTTATCTCGATATTGACATTGACCGCGAAAATTTTTCGGCGGCGATTGACGACCTTGTCACCAAAGCGATTGAAACTGCGCGGGAGACGATTGAAAAATCGGGCTTGACATCCGGCGACATTACAAAAATTATTTTTATCGGCGGTCCCGTCAATTACAAGCCGATTCGCGACAGAGTTGTTGACGAATTGGGCATCCCCGGCAGTATCGAAGTCAATCCGATGACGGCGGTATCCGAAGGCGCGGCGATTTTCGCGGAAGCTGTCGATTGGGATTCGGACGAACACGAACGCAAGTCAACCCGCGAACAATTCCGCAGTGACAGCGAACTTGGTTTGAGTTTCCGTTACGAGTCGCGCACGCCCGATAAAAAAGCTCGAATTGCCGTCGTGCTTGAACAGGCGGTTGACGGTTACACATTTGAAATTTCTTCACTCGACAGCGGCTGGACTTCGGGAACAGTTGCGCTGAAAAATAAAGCTATCGTAACTGTTCCGCTCCACAAACGCGGCGAAAACAAATTCGTCGTTGAAGTTTGCGACAAAGGCGGCGACGCGGTTTTTCTTGAAAGCGACACGATTATAATCACGCAAACTTATGCGAACGTCAGCGGCTTGCTTGCGGCTCATTCAATCGGCGTCGAAGTCAAAGAACGTCTCGGCAGTGACGTAACGCGTATGGATTATTTGGTTCGCGAAGGTGACACATTGCCCGCCAAAGGTCAGAAAAAATTCCGCTCAGGCAAAAAAATTCGTGCAGGTTCCGACGACTCGATAAACTTCAAACTTTGGCAAGGTGAAATTGAAGATATTCCTTCGGACAATCTTTTTGTCGGCGCGTTGAAAATTTCGGGCACGGATTTTGATTTTGGTACCATTGTCGAAGGCGCGGAAATTATTTGCAACTACACGATTGACGACGCCGGTTCAATCAAGTTGGAAGTCGAAATTCCCGCTGTCGGCGAAGAATTCTACGGCAACTTTTACGCCCGCGAAGACGCGCAGGTTGACTTCAACAAAGATTCGTCGAAAATCAATCGCGACGGAAAAGATTTACTGCAACGCGTTCGCGACATTGGCAATGCCGTTGACGACGACGATTACGAAAAACTTCAACAGGCGGGCGAAATTGCAAGCACGGCGATAAGTGCGAATAACTCTACGCACGACGCCGAAGAGCTCAAGCACATTGAAGAAGAAATTCAGCAGGCGAAAAAAACTTTGGCGGACATTCGTGAACGAAACAAATTTTCCATTCGCCGCGACGATCTCAACGGTTGGCGCAGTTATTACAAAAACTATCTGAAAAAATTTGCCAAGCCGCAGGAAAATGAACAGGTTGAAAATCTTTTCGAACGGGCAGAAAACTTGATTGAACGCGACGATTCGGCTTTCGACGACGTAATTACGGAAATTCGCGATACAACTTATCGGATAGTGCTTCGCGACGACAATTTCATTGCGGACATGTTCAACCGCTTGATAAAAAATCCCGCCGACTTCACCGACCGCGAAAAATTTTATCGGCTGTCACAGGCGGGCAAAACTGCCATATCGCAGAAAAATTTCGTCGAACTTCGCAAAATTGTCGGCGCGCTTTACTCAATCAAAATTTACAGAGACGACGACTCCTTGATTGCGAACATAATCAAAGCTTGAGGCGGTGGACGTGCTTTGAAGTTTGACGAAAATCCGTTTCGCGTCCTCAACGTTTCGATTTACGACACGAAGTCGACGATTATCGAGCAAGCGGACGATTTGTCTTTTGCCGACCCCGACCGCGAAAAAATTATCGAAGCCGCGAAAAATATCCTGCTCAATCCGCGAAAACGAATAGCCGCCGAGGTTCGACTGTTTGTCGACGCCGATGCTTTTTCTGCTGAAAATATTTTCGTTGAGCTTACGGAAATTGACAGAATGTTTTCCATTCAAAAGCCCGATATTCTTCGCACACGAATCAACGCGACACGAATAAAATCAAAGTTTCCCGCCGTCAACGATACCGAAACGATTAAAGCCGAGCTGAAAAATCTGCGCGATGAATTGCGCGGCATGATGCAGGAAGCTTTAAAGGCAGTCAGTCATCAAACCAAAGTAGATTTTGCCAATCGCCTTGTTGATAAGGTTTTGACACAAAAAAATTTTGGCGTCGTCATTGAAGATTTTTTCGACAGCTACAAATTGGAAATGTCGGCGTTCATTGATGATACGGTTGAACAAATCATTGCACTATCGGGCAAATTTGAATTTAATTTTAAGGCGGAGTTTTCC
Organism: Selenomonadaceae bacterium; assembly: GCA_017470715.1. Lineage (GTDB taxonomy): Bacteria > Bacillota > Negativicutes > Selenomonadales > Selenomonadaceae > Quinella. The sequence continues at coordinate 7,937 of JAFUYE010000104.1, read as the reverse complement.
CAATACCTTTATGAACTGGAACCAAAGATTACGGCTTTCGTCAACACAAGGCGACCCGTCGACAAATTTTATGCGGCTCTCGGCACAAACAAATTCGACGACAGCGAAGAAATTTTCTATGCCGTGCGCGAAGTGGCGATTAAACTTTACAACGAAAAACATTTAATCGACTATCCGTTGACAATCACGCGCATGTTGGAGAAAAATTTTTCGTACCTGCCGAAAGTTGACGAACTTATTCGCGAAGACTTGAAATTTCTTGAGGACGCAAAGAAAAATCAGCCGTCACCGTCGTTTACCACGGCAATGAAACAACTTGAAGCGATAAAAAAATCCATGGAACACAGTTTGCATTTTGAAAAAGGTTTCGAGCAAGCCAACTTGGATTTTTACCTGCATTTTTTCCGCTCAACTCATGAAGACACGATAAAACTCTTAATGTTTCGACGAGATATGAGCTTGGACGAATGGCACATTTTGAATGCCGCGACAGCTGCAATTTACATACAAATGGGAACGGCAATGACATGGGTGCATTTTCATCCGAAGACAGTTCTTGAACTCTTCCGAAAAGCTCTGCCGTATGCCGAAGCGTCGGGTAACGCCGAATTGGTTGTACGTATTCGCAAAGATGTCGACGAGTGGGAAAGAACCAACAATCGAATTTACGGAAAAAGTTCTTCTGAAGAGTGGGGCTGTTCGGAAGGTTGCGGATGTGTTTGGTTGATTGTTTGGGCATTTATCGTTATATGCTCTTTTTTACACTGAAAAAAATTAATCGCTCGGCTTATGTCGGGCGATTTTTTATTTGACGTCAAATGAAGTCGTGCGAATATCCGTCAAATTCAACAGCGCGTGAATCAAAAAAATCCGTGCAATACGAGCGGTCAAATTTGCGGCGTGGGATTTTTTTTGCTATCATGACGAAAACTTTTCGGCGCGGCGATTTGCTGAAAATTTTTTGCGGCACGGCGCGTCAATCGGATGCAACGTCACGTTGCTTTTTGCTATAATGACGAAAATTTTTTTGGGAGCTGAAAAATTTGGCATACAAAGATTTACGCGAATTCATTGACGAACTTGAGCGCAGAAATTTGCTCAAGCGAATTAAAGTTCCCGTCAGCGCGGAACTTGAAATAACCGAAATCACCGACAGAGTTTCAAAGTTCAAAGACAGCCGCAACGTCGCCTTGCTGTTTGAAAATGTTCGCGGTTACGATATGCCCGTTTTGATGAACGCGTTCGGCAGCTATGAACGCATGGCGTTGGCTCTCGGTGTGGAAAAACTCGACGACGCGGCGGACGACATTCGCGAAATTATGAAGTTGCCGTATCTGTCGTTTAAAAATCGCTCGAATATTTTTTCAATCGTCTCGACCGCGCACAAGGCGATTAACTTCCCGAAGTATGTCAAAAATGCTCCGTGTCAAGAAGTCGTCGAAGTCAATCCGTCGCTCGACAAAATTCCGATTTTGAAATGCTGGCCGAACGACGGCGGGGCTTTCGTGACGTTGCCGCTCGTGTTTACAAAAAATCCCGTCACCGGCAAGCGAAATGTCGGCATGTATCGTTTGCAAAAATATGATTCACGCACGACGGGGATGCATTGGCACATTCACAAGAACGGCGCGGAAAATTTTCGTGACGCAAAAAATTCCGGCGCAAACAAAATCGAAGCCGCCGTAGCAATCGGTACTGACCCCGTCGTCACATACGCCGCAACAGCTCCGTTGCCCCGTGACGTTGATGAAATGGTTTTCGCGGGATTCTTGCGCAAAAAATCCGTTGAGCTGACCAAATGCAAGACTGTCGACTTGGAAGTTCCCGCCACCGCCGAAATTATTTTGGAAGGTTACGTTTCGACGGACGAACTGCGCCGCGAAGGTCCTTTCGGCGACCACACGGGTTATTATTCGTTGGCGGACGATTATCCCGTTTTTCACGTCACCTGCATAACGCACAGAAAAAATCCGATTTATTTCGCAACCGTCGTCGGCAAGCCGCCAATGGAAGATTGCTACATGGCTAAGGCGACCGAAAGAATTTTCCTGCCGCTGTTGCAACAACTGTTGCCCGAAATTATCGATATTAACATGCCGCTCGAAGGCGTTTTTCATGACTGCGTTATCGTCTCGATAAAAAAACAATTCCCGATGCACGCCCGCAAAGTCATGCACGCGCTGTGGGGGCTCGGTCAAATGATGAACGTCAAGATGATTGTCGTCGTCGATTCGCATGTCAACGTTCAAGATTTGAGCGAAGTTGCTTGGCGCGTCTTCAACAACATTGACGCCGAACACGATTTGGAAATTGTTCACGGTCCTCTTGACGTGCTCGACCATTCGTCGCCGTATGCGAAATGGGGCGCGAAACTCGGCATTGACGCAACCAAAACTTGGCCGGAAGAAGGTCACGCCCGCGAATGGCCGGACGAAATCGAAATGTCGCCCGAAGTCAAAGCACATGTAGATTTTATTTGGAATTCGCTTGGACTGTGACGTTATGAAAAAAATTTTTGAACAAATCCCGTGGCAAATTTTTTTCGCCGCATTTTTGGCGATATTTTTTTTGCGCAATTTGATGATGCCCGTCGTCGCGGACGATTATTCCTACGCGTTCTGACGGTGAGGGACGCGGAAATTTGTTTGACGGTCTTGACCCGAACAGACTTCTGCCGTTCATTTTGGCGGGAATTTGTTTATGCGTGCCGTCGCCCGCAATATCAACGGTTTGGCTTACCGGCGCGTGCAATTATCTTTGGATGTGCACGGCGATAATTTTGTTCCTGTTGCCGAACGCGCAGGTTTCCCGTCGACGATTTTTCTGTTGATTGCAACGGTTGCCGCGCCGGCAAAAATTTTGCCCGCCGTGACGGAAAAAATTTGACGCAATAAATTTACTGCTGACGGAGGAATTTTATGGACAAAATCACGATTATCGTGCCGTGCTACAACGAGCAGGAAGTTATTGAAATGTTTTATCCCGCCGTTCAAAAACACGTCAAAAAAATTCCTGACTGCGAATTCAATTATATTTTCGTCAACGACGGAAGCCGCGACAACACGCTTGAAAAACTTCGCGAACTTTCCGCTGCGCATGACGACGTTACTTATCTGAGCTTGTCGCGAAATTTCGGCAAAGAATCGGCGATGATGGCGGGCATTGATTATTCGGACGGCGACGCGGTGATTATCATGGATGCGGATTTGCAACACCCGCCCGAAAAAATTTCCGAAATGGTTCATTGGTGGCGCGAAGGTTATGACGACGTTTGCGGCAAGCGTGTCGACCGTGCCGGCGAAACGTGGCTCAAACGAACCTGCGCGAATATTTTTTATGCCGTCATGAAAAAATTTTCCACAAGCTACGAAATGCAACGCGACGTTGGCGATTTCCGTTTGCTTGACCGTCGTTGTATCGAAGCGTTAAAACTCATGCGCGAAAATCAGCGTTTCACTAAAGGGTTGTTCACGTGGGTCGGCTACAACAAAAAAGAAATTCCGTTTGAAGTGCAACCGCGAGCTGCGGGCACGACGACTTGGAATTTCCTTGCGCTGTTCAATTTGGCGATGAAAGGAATGACTTCGTTCACGACCGCGCCGTTGCGTTTGATGACGTTTTTGGGAATGACGATTTCATTTTTCGCAATGATTTACATGTTTTTCGTTTTGACGATGGCTCTGCTTTACGGCGACCCTGTCGCGGGTTATCCGACGCTTATGACGGTGATTTTATTTCTCGGCGGAATGCAACTTTCGGCGTTGGGAATTATCGGCGAATATCTCGGACAAATTTTCCACGAAAGCAAAGGTCGCCCGATTTATCTTGTTTCCGAAATGAACGGCAAGCGACTGATTTACAAATCGCAATTCGTGCCGATAGAACGCAACACCACACTGCGCGATTGAATTTGCAGCAAAAAAATTTCTCCGACGTTCAAAGCGTTGGGATTTTTTTTGACGAACTTACAGACCCGTTTCAACTGCGAAAACACAAATTTAACGGTTGAGCTTGTCGAAGTGCCGCGCCGCAACCGTCAACAGACAATCGCCCGAAATTTGTCGCGAATTATAATTGCCGCAACGCTGTTGAAAATTTTCCCGCGCTGTTATATCATGAAGTAAAATTTTTATCGGATTCGGTCGGGGTGATTTTTTTGGTTTACGCTTTGAAGTTCGCCGCAAGCTGGATTTTGCCGCCGGGGTTGTTCGTCATCCTGATGCTCGCGCTCGTCGTCAAACTCTTCCGCGTCGACAGAAAACTTTCAATCGCCGTATTTTTGTTCACGACGATTTTTTATTTACTGTGCACAAGTTTTGTCGCAGAAAAATTAATGGGCTGGCTCGAATCGTCTTATTCACCGCCCGCACAAATTGAAACTTCCGGCGCAGATGTAATCGTCATGCTCGGCGGCGGCGCAATCGGTCAAGTGCCCGACGTTGACGGTGTCGGAGTTTTATGCGCAAGTCCCGCAAGCAGATTGTTGGCGGCCGTTCGTCTGCAAAAAATTTTGAACGTGCCGATTTTGGTCAGCGGTGGGCAAGTCTATTCGGATTCGGGCGCGGAGGCTGAAATTGCCGCACGAATTTTAAAATCGCTCGGCGTGCCCGAAGATAAAATTTTGACGGAAACCCGAAGCGTCAACACGTCGCAGAACGCCCGCTACAGTGCCGCGATATTGCGTGATAAAAATTTTGAAAAGCCCGTTCTCGTGACAAGCGCGTTCCACATGCGCCGTGCCATGCTGAATTTTCGCCTGAATCGCTTTTTGCCGATACCGTACCCGACAGATTACACCGTCGCCCGCGAACCGACTTTTCACTATACGAAAATGCGCCCGCAGTCCGAAGCCCTTTTGCTTAACGTGACGGTAATGCAGGAAGTTTTGCGGACGATTGTCACGGAAATTTTCAAAATCTGAGGAGCGATTGAATGCAGAAAATTTTTTTGACGGCGGCATTTATTCTCGCGTTGAGCTGTTCAACCTGCGCGGCGGAAGATTTGCGCTTTGTCGACGCAATGGACGACACGGGCTATTATTACGACGCCGACAGCGTTGACCACGACGAAGAAAATTCCGTGCTCAACGTCAAGATGGCAGTCATCAAAGCCGGTTTAAATCAAATGTACACTTACGACCTGCGAATCGATTACGTCGAACGCACGTATGAAATTTTGTCGACGAAAACACTTTCCTACGATACGCGTGCCGAAATTGAATCGAACAACACGCGTCGCCCGCCGCAAAGATATTCCGACAAAGCCGAAATGGGGCAAATGGTGCGCTTGATTCTCTACGGCGAATGAACTGCAATCAGGAATTAGGAATTAGGAATTAGGAATTAGCAATTATTTCGAGATGCGAATGATTTCGTAAGCAAAAAAATTATCCCCTGCACAAGCGCGGAGGATTTTTTTTGTAATGAATTTTGCAATGACTTTCGACAAACAAAAAACCGCTCGCAAATTTCGGAGCGGTAATTTTTTTTAAGTGACGGAATTATTTCTTGCGGACAAGTTCAACTTTGTTGCGACCGGTTTTTTCGTCAAGGCGGTGAATTTTGCTTTTGCTCTTGCGAATTTCTTTCTGGCGTTCTTGGAAAGCTTTGCGCTCCTTGCCTTCGAGTTTTTGCGGGGCAACGTCGTCAAAGTGTCTGAAAAAATCCTTCGACGTGTTGAAATAATCTTTTGCGCTGTGACCGAGCAGGCGGCTTTGCACGCTGTAAGTGTAGATGAGTTTCGTCGTTTTGGCGTCGTAAACGTAATAGAACAGCCACGGCTTGTCGGAATTGTTTGCGACAGTCAACACGACATAAGCGTCCGCGTAGTGCTTGACATTTTTGAGGAAAAATTTTTCGGCTTCGGCGGGTTCCAACGAATGAACGTCAATGCCCGTGTCGCGACGAATCGCGGCGATAACTTCTTCATACGGGGCAATTTCAAGCGTCGACGCCTCAATTCCCGCTTCGCTGAGATCTTTGGTAAGTTCCTCAAGTGTCGGTTCGCGCTCCGAAACTTTGTAGAATTCGGGAATTGCAATCGCCATTTTTTTGATTGTCGACAAGTCAACGCCTTCCTCAAGTTTTTCCTCGAACGCCGCGAACGCAATCGACGAAGTCAACAGTAAAAGCAATGCCGTCAGCTGAACGGCAAAAAATTTTTTCATGGGCGATAACTCCTTTGCAGAATCATTTCAAAAGCCCGTGAGCTTTAAGCGCAATTTTGAGTTGCTCCAAATGCGCGGGCTCAATTTCACTCAACGGCATACGAACTTGCCCGACGTTCCAGCCCAAAAGTTTCATCGCGGCTTTGACGGGTATCGGGTTGACTTCGCAAAACAGCGCGTCAATCAAATCGCAAAAATCAATTTGCAGGCGCGACGCTTCGTCAACTTTGCCGTCAAAATAATTTTGGCAAATCATGTGCGTTTGACGGGGCGCGACGTTCGACAAAACCGAAATGACGCCCTTGCCGCCGAGTGACAAAATTGGGACAATCTGGTCGTCGTTGCCGGAATAAATCGCAAGTTTGTCGCCGCAAAGTTTCCGCGTGCGAAGTACCGAAGTCAAATCGCCGTTCGCCTCTTTCGTTCCGACAATGCGCGGGTGTTCGGCAAGTTTTGCGTAAGTTTCGGGCTTGATGTTGACGCCGGTACGTGAAGGCACGTTGTAGACAATCACGGGCAGATTGATGCTGTCGGCAATTTTCGTGTAATGCGCAACCAAACCGTTTTGCGTGCATTTGTTGTAGTACGGCGTGACAATCAACACGGCGTCCGCTCCGACTTTTTCGGCTTCTTGCGCAAGTTTTATCGCGTAAGAAGTTTCGTTGGAACCTGCACCCGCAACGACGGGGACGCGTCCTTTAACGTGTTCGACGGCAAATTTAATTGCTGCGCGGTGTTCTTCGTCGCTCATTGTCGCGGATTCGCCCGTCGTGCCGGTGATACAAATCGCGTCCGTTTCGTTGGCAATTTGGTCGTCGATAATGCGTCCGAGTTCGGCAAAGTTTATACCCGTTTCGTCAAACGGCGTGACAATCGCGACAGCCGCGCCGGTGAATGGAATTTTTTTCATGTAAAGCCCTCCCGAAAATTTTTATTCAATCGTCGCCGAAGAAAAGCGAAAATAGTCCTCCGACGACCGCGCCGACTGCCACGACGGGAGCCGCCGCCACCGCCGCCGCACCGATAGCCGCACCTGCCGCCGTTGCACCTGCGACACCCGTAGCGACAGCACCACCGATAGCCGTTCCCGCTGTTGCAGTCGTTAAAGCCGTACCGACAGCCGCACCCGCAGTGCCGATTGCTCCGACCGCGCCCGCCGTTGCCGTTGTTGCCAAACCGCCGACAGCCGCCGTCGCAGAAGTTACCGCACCGCCGACAGCAGTTCCCGAAATTGCCGAAGTTACAGAACCGATTGCAGATGCCGCAGCTTTACCGACCGCCGTCCGAGCAATCGCGGAACCGACTGCTCCCGTCGCGTAGCCCGTGCCGTATGAAATCGCCGTATCGACAGCGACATTGCCGACAGCTTCGCCCGCAGTAACGTCGCCGCGCATCATGCCGACGATATTTTTACCGATACTGAATCCCGCGCCGTACATTGCGCCCGTCTTGCCGACTTGCTTGCCCGCCGCGTGCATTGCCGAAAGATTATTCATCGTCTGCTGAACTTTCGGGACAATGACGGAAGTTTTGCCGCCCGTTACTTTTGTTTCAAGTTGCATGGCGTCCGCCCACCATTTGGCTTCCGCTTCGGTGACGGTGCCTTCGACGACTTTAATGCCGTGTCGTGCGCCTTCCGCCTGCAGTTCGTGCAGATAAGGGTTGCCTTTGTCGACGATAACCGTTTGCCCTTTGTACTTGGTAAAATCAATTTGACCGGGCTTGTAACCGATTTTGAGTTGTTGAGGATAAGCGTGACCGTTCTTGCCCT
>JAFUYE010000103.1 GCA_017470715.1 Selenomonadaceae bacterium | reverse complement strand
CGACCGAATTTTTTACACACGATGATAATTTTCAGCGACGAAACGGCGGCTCAAAAATATTTCGCGTCAAATGCGTACAAAAATTATCGCAAGCAAGTCGAATCACTGATTAAAGACGAATTGACGATTGATTATGCACCGACCAAGATTGTTTTGTCGGAAAAATTTTGACGCACGATTATGGGCGCGTTCGTCACTGCAGAACAGCCGCGACCGAATTTTTTACACACGATGATAATTTTCAGCGACGAAACGGCGGCTCAAAAATATTTCGCGTCAAATGCGTACAAAAATTATCGCAAGCAAGTCGAATCACTGATTAAAGACGAGTTGACTATTGATTATGCACCGACTAAGATTGTTTTGTCGGAAAAATTTTAAGTTCAGGAGGAGTTATCATGCCGTTAATTTCAATCGATGCGGTTCACCCGACCAAAGAGCAGAAGGAAAAACTTATCGCGGGCTTGACGAAAACTGCCAGCGATATTTTGGGCGTCGACGAAAAATTTTTCTACGTCCTTGTCAAAGAAAACGACCTCGACAACTGGGGCGTCGGCGGAAAAACTTTGACGCAGTTCATGGCTGAACAAAAGAAATAATCGCGAACAACACTCACGCAACGAAAAATCCCCTTCGCTCGGAAGGGGATTTGTTTTTTTTCAAGTTTGGTGCCGAAGGCCGGACTCGAACCGGCACGTAGTTGCCTACGGCAGATTTTGAGTCTGCTGCGTCTGCCAATTCCGCCACTTCGGCACGCGCTGAATATTAGCACGCTCGTCGACGAAAGTCAACAGTTTTTTAGCTTTCAGCTGTCAGCTTTAAGCTTTTAGTTTGAAACGTCTGCCCTGAAAGCTATAAGCTAAAAGCTAAAAGCTTAATCTTCGACGGCATAAACGCTGATTTTGCGATTGTAACGACCTTTGCGCTCGAACGCAACTTTGCCCGCGATTTTTGCAAACAACGTATCGTCTTTGCCGATTCCGACGTTGTGACCGGGGTGAAAGTGCGTGCCGCGTTGACGAACCAAAATACTGCCCGCCGTGACGATTGTGCCCGCTTGTTCTTTGACGCCCAAACGTTTCGATTCGCTGTCGCGACCGTTGCGCGTGGAGCTGACACCTTTCTTGTGTGCAAAACGCTGTAAATCAAATTTGAATTCCATTATTTGTCACCTCCGAGGAAGTTTTTTTCCGTGACTTTGACGAATTGCGGAGCAAGCTTTTCAATCTCGCGCAGACCGATTATCATTGTTTGGAAAACGGATTCGGTCAATTCGTCGGGCGGTGTTTTCAAGCGCATCATCAATCGCCCGTGTGCCGCGTCCCAATCGAAATCGCGTTTAAGATGATCTCTGATACACAGGAACGCCGCTTGACTTAAACTCGACACGCCCGCGCAATGAATGTTGAAACCGGGATTACCGCCGCCCGCGTGTCCGTCGACCGAAAAGCCCAAAGTCAAACCGTCCGCCTGCTTGTAAATCTCCGCGACAACCATTGCTCAGCCCTCGATTTTTTCGATTTTGACTTTCGTGAACGGCTGGCGATGACCTTGACGACGACGGTAATTTGTTTTGTGACGATACTTGAGGATACGAATTTTGGGACCTTTGCCGATTGCGACGACGCTTGCCGTGACTTTCGCGCCTTCGACGAACGGACGACCGATTTTCAGTTCGGAACCTTCGCCGACTGCCAAAACTTCCTCAAACGTGACCGAATCACCTTCAGCCGCGTCAAGTTTCTCGATGATAACTTCGCTGCCCTCGGCGACTTTGTACTGTTTGCCGCCGGTTTTAATGATTGCGTACAACCTTAACACCTCTCTTGGATGAACTCGCCGACTTTGGAGAATTAGGAATTAGGAATTAGGAATTAGGAATTAGGAGTTAGGAGTTAGGAATTGAAAAACATTCTTCATTTCTAATTTCAAATTCTTAATTGCTTTTAAACGCCCTGCGTCGAGCGGCGCGAATAAGATAGCAGAAAAATTTTCTCCCGTCAACACGGCGGGAATTTTTTGTTGCGTTCGGGCTTGAAAAATCAACGCGGGTAAGTTACATTTACAACAACATTCACGTCAACAGGGATTTTTTTTCGGAAGGAGCGAATTTTTATGACCCCACAAGAAATAATTCAAACTTTTATGGCGGAACTCAACGCCAACAATTACACATCCGACACGGCGGGCGTCGGCACTTTGATTTTGGATAACGCCGTTCGCGGTTCGTCGAAATTCACAAGCACGCAGGCAGTTATCAACCAAATGCTTGTTGACCAACAGGCAGCCGAACGCGAGGCAATCAAATACGTTCTCGGCGACAAATACAATTCAAGTTTCGATGGCAAGCAACTTTCGGAAATTTCTTTGCCGGTGGTAACGTGGGACGAAGTCAAAGACAAGACCGCATACGGATTTGACGACATTCGCGGAAATTATTTTTTAACCAATCGGTTTGAATATACGCTCACCAACATTATCAAAGAGAACACCGCCAGGATTTTCCTCGAAAAATATTGCGGTATTCAACTCAACACCGATTATGTTCTCCATATCACCGGATTTACCGGCTACGGACTTGAAGGTCTGATGATTAACGACGAGTATGTATCCAACAAAACCATTGGAACTCCAAACGACGACACGGGCGCAATCACGGGTTCCGACGCAAATTTGGCGTTCAAAGTCGGCGACACGGTAAATGATTCGGTATTGACCGCCGATAATTTAACCGCGCTCAAATCGAAATACGGCGACAAAGCAAGTCTTTCGAGTGACGGTCAAACGCTGGTTATCGGCACGGGCGTCGAGAAAACCGAAACTTCAATCGTTCCCGAAGACGGCGACATTTATCTTTTCACGGCTCAAGGTTCGGCGAAGAATATCAACACGGGCTCAAACGGCTGGGTTGTCAGCGCGACGACGGGCAACGACACAATCACTTCCGGCGGACGCGATTCAATCAACGCGGGCACGGGCAACGACAAAATCACCGTCAGCGGCGACGATGCAACCGTAACCACGGGCAACGGCAATGACACCGTCGAAATTTCAGCAAGCGTCAAGTCCGTCACGATTACCGATTTGGATTCTTCCGACACGATTTCAATCAGCGGCACTTTTGAAGTCGGCAACGCGCAGATTGAAAATTCCATGCTCGTCGTCACGGACAAAACCGGCAAACGCAAAATTAAATTCAGCGACCTGACGAACGCGGGCAACGCAAAAATCGGTTCGCAAAAAATCAATGCAGACAATCTGATTATCCGTGCCCACAATCAGATGGCTCTGGATTTATCCGGGGTGGACTGCGACTTATAAAACCTTGGCAATATTAAGAAGCGCCTCCTTACTTGTGCCAAGCGGCTTTGCTATTTTTACGGCAACCTTAAGAACCAGGCAATAGATTCTCAGGTTGTATTCCTTTACAGGCTGTCTCAGCCGGACGCCCTTTGTGGTATAGTACGGGGCGATGGTCTTCTCCAGTTCCGGGTAGTCAATTCTCTTCACCTTGATGTGAAGCAGGCGCTCCACGACCCCGGCGCAGATATCCGGCTCGTGCATCACAGCCTGGGATATATATTATGGTTCGGGTTTTATCATTTTTTCCAAAAAACCGTGAAAATTCTTGAAAAAATAACAAAAAATTCATGTTACTATCAATCAGAACAACTTGACGAGAGGAGGGGAAAGCGGTATAGTTTTTTCAATGAATTTAGTAATCACATT
>JAFUYE010000102.1 GCA_017470715.1 Selenomonadaceae bacterium | reverse complement strand
GCCGCAACGGCTTCGCGGATAGCTTTGCAGACTTCCTCGGCTTGGTCGAAAGTCGCGGTCTTGCCCGTGCCGATAGCCCAAATCGGTTCGTAAGCGATAACGAGTTTTTTGACTTCCGCAGGTGCAAAACCTTCGAGAGCCGCATTAATCTGGTTGACGACGTGTTCAATGTATTTGCCGGATTCGCGGATTTCAAGAGATTCGCCGCAGCAGATAATCGGAGTGATACCCGCGTTGAAAGCGGCCTTCGCACGTTTGTTGACGCCTTCGTCGGTTTCGCCGAAATAGTCGCGGCGTTCGCTGTGACCGAGGACGACATAATCAACGCCGATTTCGTTCAACATGCCCGTGGAAATTTCGCCCGTGAATGCGCCTTTGGGTTCCCAGTGCACGTTTTGTGCAGCAACGTGAATGTTGGTGGATTTCGCGGCTTTGGCAACGGCTGCCAATGCGGTTGCAGTCGGAGCGACGACAACGCGGCATTCGGCGTTCGCAACGAGCGGAATCAATTCTTCGACGAGAGCGACGCCCTGTTTAATCGTGTTGTTCATCTTCCAGTTGCCCGCGATAATCGGGGTACGTCCGACACCGTCAATCGCGTCAATGCCGGGCAGAACTTTACCTTCGAGATATTCGAGAGTTGCGCCGCCGCCGGTGGAGATATGCGAAATTTTTTTGTCGAGACCGGTTTTCTTCAAAGCCGCAATGGAGTCGCCGCCGCCGACGATTGAAATTGCACCTTTTTCGGTCGCGTCCGCAACAGCTTTTGCAACAGCGAGCGTGCCTTTTGCGAAGTTGTCAAATTCAAAGACGCCCATAGGTCCGTTCCAAATAATAGTTTTCGCACCTTCGAGAGCTTTGACGTATTCTTCGGAAGTTTTTTCGCCGCTGTCGAGACCCATCCAATCAGCCGGGCACTGATCAACGGGGACGGTTTTGAATTCTGCATCGGGAGCAAATTTATTCGCAACAACGAGGTCGACGGGCAGAACGACTTTGACGCCTTTTGCCGCCGCTTTTTCGAGGAGCTGTTTGGCAAGATCGATTTTGTCCGCTTCCAAAAGGGACGTGCCGACTTCGTAGCCTTTCGCCTTATCGAAGGTGTGAGCCATGCCGCCGCCGATAATAATCGTGTCGACTTTGTCAATCATGTTGCTGATAACGCCGATTTTGTCGGAGACTTTCGCGCCGCCGATAATGCCGACGAACGGGCGTTGCGGAGCCTGCAACGTCTTGCCAATATAGTTGATTTCTTTTTCCATGAGGAAACCGGACGCCGTTTCGAGGAAATGAGTAATGCCGACGTTCGAGGCGTGTGCGCGGTGAGCCATACCGAAAGCGTCATTGACGGCGATGTCTGCAAGCGAGGCAAGTTGTTTCGCGAATTTGGGATTGTTTTTCTTCTCTTCCTTGTGATAACGAAGGTTCTCAAGCAAAAGAATTTCGCCGGGTTGAAGTTCGGCAGCGGCTTTTTCCGCAGGTTCGCCGACGCAGTCTTCCGCCCATTTGACGGGTTTGCCGATAATTTCAGCGAGTTTCGCCGCGATGGGTTTCGTGGAGAATTTCGGTTCGCGAGCTTCGGTCGGGCGTCCGAGATGACAGCCGATAATAATCGCCGCGCCCTGTTCGAGCAGATAGTTAAGCGTCGGAATCGTCGCGTCAATGCGTTTGGTGTTGGTGATGTTTTGGTTTTCGTCCATGGGAACGTTGTAGTCGACGCGCAGGAAAACTTTTTTGCCTTTCAGATCGATGTCGCGAATATTTTTCTTGTTCATCAGAAAACCTCCCAAAAAAATCAATGTGGAATTATGAATTAGGAATTAGGAATTGTTTCGGCGAAGATTTTCATTCCTCATTCCAAATTCCTCATTCCTAACTGAAAACAGCCCGGCTCAACAATGACGAAGAGCCGAGCCGTCACAAAGGTCAATCGTGTGCAGTTTCCGCGAGAATCTTACTTGAGTTCTGCGAAATACTTAATGGTGCGAACCATCTGGCTGGTGTAGCTGTTTTCGTTGTCATACCAGGAAACGACTTGAACGAGGGTGTTGCCGTCGCCAATGGGGCTGACCATGGTCTGAGTCGCGTCGAACAGCGAGCCGAATCTCATGCCGATGATGTCGCTGGAAACGATTTCTTCTTCGTTGTAGCCGAAGGATTCGTTTGCCGCCGCTTTCATGGCTTCATTGATTTGTTCTTTGGTGACTTCGCCTTTAACAACCGCGAAAAGCAACGTGGTCGAGCCGGTCGGGGTCGGGACGCGCTGTGCTGCGCCGATGAGTTTGCCTTTCAATTCGGGGATAACCAAACCGATAGCTTTTGCTGCGCCCGTGCTGTTCGGGACAATGTTGCATGCGCCTGCGCGACTGCGACGGAGGTCGCCTTTGCGTTGCGGGCCGTCAAGGATCATTTGGTCGCCGGTGTAAGCGTGAATCGTTGCCATGATACCGCTCTGAATCGGAGCGAGTTTGTGCAGAGCTTGCGTCATCGGTGCCAAGCAGTTGGTCGTGCAGGAAGCCGCCGAAAGAACTTTCACGTCCGGAGTAAGAGTTTGATGGTTGACGTTGTAAACGATTGTCGGGAGGTCATTGCCGGCAGGAGCCGAGATAACGACTTTCTTCGCGCCCGCTTCCAAGTGTGCCGAGGCTTTTTCTTTGCTGGTGTAGAAGCCCGTGCATTCGAGGACGACGTCAACTTCATGTTTGCCCCACGGAATTTCTTTCGCGTCTTTGATGGCGTAGATGATGATTTCTTTGCCGTCGACGACGATCGAATTTTCTTTCGCCTCAACCGTGTGTTTGCCTTCGCCGATTTTGCCGCAGAAACCGCCCTGTGCGGTGTCGTACTTCAAAAGGTGAGCGAGCACTTTCGGGCTGGTGAGGTCGTTGATAGCGACAACTTCGTAGCCCTCAGCGTCGAACATTTGACGGAAAGCGAGGCGACCGATACGACCGAAACCATTGATAGCAACTTTAACAGCCATTTAAAAATACCTCCCTATACTTTGAAAAACTCTTGAAAGTGATTCTTTAATCTGCGTGTAATGTTACACCAAAAATTTTTCACTGTCAATAAATATTCGGAAGATTTTTAAATTCATGTTCGTTTCAGGAACACCCGTCAGCCGCGTGCCGACAAAAATTTTTTTGCAACTTCGCGGGGCGTGTGTTATAGTTTCCGCGCAAAAATTTTTGATATGGAGAGTTGATTAATGTCGAAGTTTAAAAATAAACTGCACCATAAACACGACGAAAAATCTGCCGTTTCGACGCAGGCGCAACAAGTTTCGCAAGTGCCGCGCCTGCCCGCCGTGAGCGTTATTTTGCCGATGTACAACGCCGCCCGTTATATCAAAAGTTGCGTTCAAAGCGTGCTCAATCAGACGTTCGGGCAATTCGAGTTGATTTGCGTTGACGATTGCTCAACCGACGACACGGTTAAAATCGTCGCGGAGATGGCGCAGAAAGATAACCGAATCAAAATCGTTCGCCTTGCGAAAAATACCGGCGGAGCTTCGGAGCCGCGAAATACCGGTTTGCGTGTGAGCCGCGGAAAATATATCGCGTTTCTTGATTCGGACGACATGTACACGCGAACCGCGCTTGCCGAATTGGTTTCCGTCGCCGAAAAATTTCAAGCCGACGTTGTTCACACGGAGCAGGTTTACTTCCCCGAAAATCAAACGATTGATGTGACGCCCGAAACAAAATTTACGACCTTCAGCAAGGAACTCGGCGGCTTTTGCAAGGAACCGATGCTTGAGACGGACAATCTTGCCAAACGCGTGCAAATGTTTTACAAAGGCAGATTTTTCGGCTGGGTGCACAACAAACTTTATCGCCGCGATTTGCTCATGGAAAAAAATATTCGCTTCGATAAATTGATGACGAGCGAAGATATAATTTTTTACTTCAAAGTTTTGTGCTCCGCGCCGCGAATCGTCCGCGTGCCGAATATCATTTACATTTACCGACACAACCCGAATTCGATTACGCGCAAAATGGTTTCCGTCGAAGAATCACTGCACGTGCTGACGCATTTAATGATTGAAGGCTCAAAAATTTTGGATGACTTCATGAGCGGCTTTGAATTGTTCGTCAAGAGCCCGCAACTGCGCCAACTGCCGATTGATTATATCATTCAGCAGCATTTGATTTGGACACAACGTTTTTACGAAAAGTACACGACAGCACAACTCGACGCGCTTGTTCGCAAGGAACTGAAAAAATATTGCGGAGACTTCGCGCCGTTTTTCGCCTACATTTACGGAGCAATTCACACTTATCGCAAGCGGCTGGTCAAATACGATAAAGAGCTTAAACAGCTTAAAGCGCAAGGCGGCGAACAACCCGCAAAATAAATTTCTGCGACGAAAAATTTTTGACGACAGGAGGTGCCCAATGTCCAACGATAAAATTCCGCTTGTGTCGGTGATTATTCCGATGTTTAATGCGGCAAAATTCATTCCGCAGACGCTGGAAAGTTTGCTTTATCAGACGATGACGGATTTTGAAGTCGTCGTGATTGACGATTGCTCCACCGACAATTCAATTTCAGTCGTCAAAAGTTTTGCAAAAAATTTTGGCGGGAGGCTGAAAATTATCAGTCTCCGAAAAAACAGCGGGAATTCGGGCTTTCCGCGCAACGTCGGAATTCAATTCGCTCGCGGGAAATATATCGCATTTCTCGACAGCGACGACCTTTATACGAAAACCGCGCTTGAGGAACTTTCGACGCTTGCCGAAAAATTTCAAGCTGAAGTTGTGCATATGGACAGCTGGTTTGTTTTGTGGAATGCCAAAAAAAAATATCCGAACGACCCCGCACTTATCGACCCGCACGAGTTGTTCAATCCGAATAATTACACCGTTCGTCAGCCGGGCGAAAAAGTTTCGATTTTTAATCAGCCGACTTTCGACACGAACAATATAGCCGACCGCGTTCGTCGCTGGGTTAATTGGAATTATAATTGGGCAACGTGGCTTTCGTTTTATCGACGCGATTTTCTTATCGCCAACCAAATTTTTTTCCCCGGCATTGCGATGACGGTTGATTTTTTGTTTACATTTTTTGCTTTGTGCAAGGCGGAAAAATTTTTGCGCGTGCCGAATATTACTTACGTCGTTCGTCCGCGTGCGGGTTCAGTCAGCCGCGAAAATGACCGTGAACTTGACATTGAGGCTTTTTTTCATAAGCGATTGAGCACGATTCGAGACGGCTTTAACGAATTTGAAAAATTTATGGACACGGTGCCGTTCTTCGACAAAAATCCGTCTTATCGCTATGCCGTGCTGGATTCTTTTTTTTATCATTCGATTCGCTATGCCAAGCAACTGAAAAAAATATATACTCAAAATCCTACGTTTACGCTCAACGAATTTATCAAAAAAGAATTTCATCCCGACGACGCGCCACTTGCGGCGTATCTGTTCAACACGGTAAACATGTACCGCCTGCACATCACAAATTTGCAGCGGGAAATTGCCGCGTTGAAAGCTTCCAAATAAAAAAGTCCCCGACAGTTGCGAGACTATCGGGGATTTTTATTCTGCTTCAGATAATTTTTTTGCACGGTCTGCAGTTATCAGCGCGTTGATAATTTCGTCGAGTTCGCCGTTCAAAACCGCGTCAAGTTTATAAAGCGTCAAGCCGATTCTGTGGTCGGTAACGCGTCCTTGCGGAAAATTGTACGTGCGAATTCGTTCGCTCCGGTCGCCGCTGCCGACTTGCGATTTTCTGTCTGCGGCAATGGCGTCGTTTTGTTCGCGGACAGCCAAATCTTTCACGCGGGCTCTTAAAACGCGCATGGCTTTTTCTTTATTTTTGAGCTGAGATTTTTCGTCCTGACATTGCACGACAATTCCCGTCGGCAAGTGCGTGATTCGGATTGCGGTTTCGGTTCGATTGACGTATTGTCCGCCGGCTCCCGACGCGCAATAAGTATCGATTCGCAAATCATTCGGATTGATGACAACGTCGACTTCTTCGGCTTCGGGCATGACGGCAACGGTGACTGCGCTGGTGTGAATTCTGCCGCCGCTTTCGGTGACGGGGACACGTTGCACGCGGTGAGTGCCGCTCTCGTATTTGAGTTTGCCGGACGCGCCCGCTCCGTCGACGGTGAACGAAATTTCTTTAAAGCCGCCGATAGTCGTTGCGTTCATGTCGACAATGTCAACGCGCCAACCTTGACGCTCGGCGTAACGGGTGTACATGCGGAACATTTCGCCCGCGAACAAAGCAGCTTCTTCGCCGCCGACACCGCCGCGAATTTCCATGATAACATTTTTTTCGTCGTCGGGGTCTTTCGGCAAAAGCAAAATCGGTAACTCTTCGTCAAGTGCGGATTTGGATTTTTTCAGTTCGGCAAGTTCTTCTGTCGCCAAAAGTTTTAAATCTTCGTCCGCCGAAGTTTCGAGTAAATTTTTATCCTCGTCAATCTGCGCGAGGATTTTTTTGTATTCGCGAATCTTGTTTACTATCGGTTCAAGTGCGGCGAGTTCGCGGGTGAGTGCGGTGAATTTCGTCACGTCGGCAACGGTTGACGGGTCGCCCAAACGTGATTCGACTTCCGCGAAATGATTTTCGACCGCCTGAAGTTTATCAAGCAAAAATTTCACTCCTCAGGGTGTTTATGCATTCCCGATTCCAAATTTCAAATTGATTTTTTGAATCAACTTTTCTTTGGCGGCAAAGAAAAGTTGCAAAAGAAACCGCGCCTGCGCGGCGGGCGATGATTAGTGACGGCTCCTAATTACGGATTGCGAGTTACGCATTGATTAAACGTGTGCCAAGCAAGTGTCGCACATTTGACGCGGGCGGGCATCGTCGAAATATTTTTCAGAGCCGCCGCTTCGTCGAGTTCGGCAAGTTCGTCGTCGTCGGTTATGTCGCCGTGAATCATGTCGATAAAAAGTTCCGCAAGACGTTTCGCCTCGTCGATGGTTTTCCCGCGCAGAAGATCAATCATCATGTCCGTCGACGCCTGCGAAATTGCACAACCGTCGCCCGAAAATGCCGCGTCGCGAATCACACCGTCAGAAATTTCCAGTTCCAAAGTTATTTCGTCGCCGCAACTGGGATTGTGTCCGCGTTCGCTTATCGTCGCGTGTTCAAGTTGACGGCGATTTTCGCGGGATTGGCTGTGTTCGGCGATTAATTCCGTGTAAATGTTTTCAAGCAAGGTGCATTACTCCTCGGACAGTTTTAACGGCGTCAATCAATTGTTCAACGTCGCGGCGCGTGTTGTAAAAATAAAAACTTGCCCGACATGTCGCGTTGACGCCCAAAAATTTCATGAGCGGTTGCGCACAATGATGACCGGCACGAATCGCCACGCCCTGCGCGTCAAGAATCGTCGCCACGTCGTGCGGGTGAACGTCGCGGATATTGAACGTGACGATACCGACTTTATTCGGCGCGTCGCAACCGTAAAGTTCGACGTAAGGAATTTTTTTCAGTTCGGAAATTGCCAACGTCGTCAAATCACTTTCGATGCGGGAAATTTCGTCGAAGCCGACGTTTTGCAGGTAGTCAATCGCCGCCGAAAGTCCCGCCGCTCCGCCGACGTTTTGGGTGCCTGCCTCGAATTTCTGCGGAAGTTCGGCGAAAGTCGTTTCTTGTTCGGTGACGTATTCAATCATGTCGCCGCCGGTCAAAAACGGGGGCATCGCGTCCAAAATTTTTTGCTTGCCGTACAAAACTCCGATACCCATCGGCGACAGCATTTTGTGCCCCGAAAACGCCAAAAAATCCGCGTCAAGATTTTGCACGTCAACGGGAATGTGCGGAACTGATTGCGAGCCGTCGACAACGATAACCGCGCCGACTTCGTGAGCTTTCGCCGCCAAAGTTTTCACGTCGTTGACAAGCCCCAATACGTTTGAAATTTGCGTGACTGCCAAAATTTTTGTTCGCGGTGTAAGTTTTGCGTCAATGTCCGCCTGCGACAAATTTCCGTCCGCCGTCAAATAAACGTAATTCAACTTCGCGCCTTTCGCACGTGCAACAATTTGCCACGGGACAAGGTTTGAATGGTGTTCGGCTATCGTGATTAAAATTTCGTCGCCCGGTTCCAAATTCGACAGACCGTAACTGTACGCGACCAAATTCAGCGACTCGGTTGCGTTTTTCGTGAAAATAATTTCCCGCGCAGATTTTGCGTTGATAAATTTGGCGACTTTGCGTCGGGTATCCTCGTAAACTTTGGTTGACTTTTGGCTGAGTTCGTAAACGCCGCGATGAGGATTGGCGTTGCAACCGCCGTAGTAGCCGCAAATCGAACGAACGACGCTTTCGGGCTTTTGAGTTGTCGCGCTGTTATCCAGATATGCCAGCGGGTGTGAATTCATCTGCGTGCGTAAAATCGGGAAGTCTTCAAGAAAATTTTTATTCACGGTCAAGCCTCCTTTGCAACGTGTTCAAAAGTTCCGCACGTAAATTTTCGTCGGGAATTTTTTCGACGACGGATTAAATGCCGCTTCGACGATTAACCGTTGAGCCTGCGCCTCGTCAAGCCCGCGACTCATCAGGTAGAAAATTTTTTCGTCGTCAAGCCGTCCGATACTTACCGCGTGATGTCCGTCGACTTCGTCTTCTTCGGCAAGCATAAGCGGCACGGAACGATTTCGCGTCCCCGAAGATAAAATTATGACTTCTTCAAGTTCGCGACCGACGGAACCTTTTGCACCGCGTTTAAAGTCGAGTGTCCCGCGAAAAATTTTGTCGCAGTTATCGTTCAATGCGCCTCGCACGTTCATTGTCGCTTGAGTATTTTTGCCGCGCTGACGAATCACGTAATTAAAATCCAAACGTCGGTTGCCGTCGCCGAAATAAACCGCGTCGAAGTCGGCTGCCGAATTGTCGCCGTGCAAATCGATTTCAACGTCCGCAGAAAAGTTTCCGCGTCCCGCGTCCGCAGAAACGAATTCAACCCGCGCAGATTTCCCGACAGAAATTTTTATTCGACGGGCAATGTCGTCGTCGCTCAAGTTCACGCAGGAAAATGTTTTCGTTTCACCGTCCGCCACGTCTATGAAAGTTTCCTCAACCTGCGCGGAAGTTTTCAGTTCGTTGACACCGAGCCAACGCCACGAGCGCAGGGGAATTTCGCCCAAAATTTTTTCGTTCATAAACTCACCTCGTTTGAAAAATATTTTACACGCGGGCAAAAAAAAATCAACCTGCCCATTTAAGCGGGAAGGTTGACCGAAAAATTTTTCGCCGTTCAGAACGCGGGAACAATCGCACCTTGGTATTTTTCTTCGATGAATTTTTTCACCTTGTCGGATTTGAGCGTCGCCAAAAGTTTTTTGATGTCGTCACGATTTTCGTCGCCGTCACGCACGGTGATAATGTTGACGTAAGGCGAATCTTTGTCCTCGATAAAGAGCGCGTCTTTAACGGGATTGAGTTGAGCATTGAGCGCAAAGTTCGTGTTGATAATCGAAATGTCAACGTCGTCAAGCGTGCGCGGAAGTTGCGCAGCTTCGACTTCCTGAATCACCAAATTTTTCGGGTTTTCGGTGATGTCCTGAACTGTGGCATCTGCGCCCGTGCCGTCTTTGAGTTTGAGCAAGCCGGCTTTCTGGAGCAACAACAATGCGCGTCCGCCGTTTGTCGGGTCGTTGGGAATTGAAACGCCTGCACCGTCGGGAAGTTCCTTCAAGTCTTTAATCTTGTGCGAATAAATTCCCATCGGTTCGACGTGAATTCCGCCCGCGTTTTTCAACTTCATGTCTTTATGTTCCTTGATGAAGTCGTTCAAATACGGTTCGTGCTGGAAAAAGTTCGCGTCAAGTTCTTTGTCGTTGAGCGCGACATTCGGTTGAACGTAGTCATTGAACTCGATGATTTCCAGATTGATGCCCTGCGATTTGAGGTCGGGTTTAATCTGTTCCAAAATTTCCGCGTGCGGAGCGGGCGTCGCGCCGATTTTAATTGTCGTCTCGGCAGCAGGTTTGTCCGCAGGTTTGTCGGTACTTTGACCGCCGCCGCAACCGGTGAGCAAAAGTGTCGCAGCCAACGTTATCGCGGCAAAAAATTTTCCTCGCATAAAAATTGCCTCCTTGTAATTCGTATAAAAATCGTTCCGTTACTTTGAAAAGTAACCGCCGCGATTATATCAAACGGGAAAATTTTTGCAACGAAAATGATTTTGGTATGAACGTTGACGCGCAAAAATTCCCTTGATAAAATCGCAAACGAAAACGAGCCGCTTAACCGTCAAAGCTCTGCGACCCGTTTGAATGCATAAAGTCGAAGGAATTCTAAATCCTTCGGCGCAACTTGTCAAAGGAGGAATTTTCATGAACACAAAAACAAAACCTGTCGAGCAATGGACGATTAACGACGTGATTCTGTCGGAAGTTCGACAACTGCGCACGGAAGTTTCAGCCGTCCGCACTGATCTCAAGGAAACTAGCGACGAACTTAACAATCGCATGAATCATATCGAAAACGAAATGCGCTCCCCGTCGCGTCACACGCAAATTATGACGACAAGCGTCGTCGGTATCGCGCTTGCCGTGGTTTATTTTGTTTTTACTCATTGACTTACGGAGGCGAACAACATGACGGACGTTGAAAAGCTCAGCGAAATTTTGTCGCACAGTTCAAGCACAGTATTTTTCGGCGGCGCGGGCATGTCCACCGAGTCGGGCATTCCCGATTTCCGAAGTGCGTCGGGTATTTATAATCAGAAACTGCACAAAACTTTTTCGCCCGAAGAAATGGCGTCGTATAATTTTTTCTTGCGACACACGGAAGATTTTTTCGAGTTTTATCGGACGCGTTTCGTTTACCTTGACGCGAAGCCGAATGCGGGTCACGTTGCACTTGCGGAACTTGAACGTCGCGGGATTTTGAAAGCCGTCGTCACGCAAAATATTGACGGACTTCATCAACAGGCGGGTTCCAAAACTGTTTACGAATTGCACGGTTCGATTCGTCGGGCGGCGTGCGTCAAATGTTCCGCGCAATATAATATTGATTTCGTCATGAAAAATGTCCCCGTGCCGCACTGCGAACGTTGCGGCGGTATCGTCAAGCCCGATGTTGTTTTGTACGGCGAACAACTTGACGACGAAGTTATCGCGAATTCAATCCGCGCAATTTCGGACGCGGACACGTTGATTGTCGGCGGAACGAGTTTGATTGTTTACCCTGCGGCGGGATTGATTGATTATTTTCGCGGCGACAATCTGATTTTGATTAACAAGACTGCAACACGTGCCGACGCCGACGCGCAACTTGTCATCCGCGACAATATCGGTGTCACGCTCGCCCGCGCAGTCGAATTGCTTGCCTGAAGGAGGATTTACCTTGAACTTGATGCAACACCTCAGCCGAACGCTCAATTCGTCGCGGACTTTTATTTTGTTCGCGTCATTCGCGGGATATTTTTTCATGCGCACGATGTTTTTGCCGCTCAGTCACGACGATTTTGCCTACGCGTTCATTTGGGACGGCGAACACGGCGGAAATTTGGAAGGTATGCAAGTCGGTTCGCCGGAAATCGAATATCGTGAGCGCGTATCGTCGCTGTCGGATATTTTTGATTCGATGGCGTCATATTATTTCACGTGGAGCGGAAAAATTTTCGCGGGCGGGCTTACGCAACTTTTTATTTGGCTCGGCAAACCGTCATTCGACATTGCCAACACGATCATGTTCATTTTGCTGATTACAGTTATAATAAATTTAGCAAACACATGGTTGAAGATGTCGCGGGCGGCTCTGGCGTGGATACTCTTCAGCCTGTTTATATTGGCGGCGGAATTTGTGACGAGTACGCTTTGGCTAACGGGCTCGTGTAATTATTTATGGATGTCATTTTTTCAACTGCTGTTTTTGACGCCCTATGTCAAAGCTTTGCGCTCACACGACGCGGGTTCTTCACCGCTAAAAATCGCGCTGATGTTTTTGCTGGGATTGTT
>JAFUYE010000101.1 GCA_017470715.1 Selenomonadaceae bacterium | reverse complement strand
TTTCCCTAAAGGCTTTGACTTCAACGAGTTGAGCGAGACGGATTTGCAGGCAGTGGTTGAGCAGTTAAATCAGAGACCGCGAAAATGTTTGGGTTACAAATCACCGTGGGAAGTGTGGTTTTCTACCCCGTTGCACTTGGATTGACAATTCAAGCAAGCAAAGAAAAAGTAGATCTGCAAACTCAAAGTTAACGAACGTACTTAATCGAAGTGAACGCGTTAAAAAATTTCAATTCGTCAAACTTCTGACAGGTGCGGGAATTCTGCCGCCGCGAGCAATGAACGCTTCCGAACTCCATTGACTTTTGACGGGAACAATCGGGCAGTAACCGAGCAGTCCGCCGAATTCCACAACGTCGCCGACTTTCGCATTCGGCACGGGAATTAAACGCACGGCAGTAGTTTTGTTGTTGACGACACCGATAGCCGCTTCGTCCGCGATAATTCCGCTCAAGGTCGCCGCGCTCACGTCGCCCGAAACCGCAATCATGTCAAGCCCGACGGAACAAACGCAAGTCATCGCTTCGAGTTTTTCAATAGACAGACTGCCCGTCGTGACCGCGTGAATCATGCCTTCATCTTCGCTGACGGGGATAAATGCGCCGCTCAAGCCGCCGACGTGTGAACTTGCCATCAAGCCGCCTTTTTTAACAGCGTCGTTCAAAAGTGCAAGCGCGGCAGTCGTACCGGGTGCCCCGCAAGCTTCAAGTCCCATTTCCTCAAGAATCCGTGCAACCGAATCACCGACGGCGGGAGTCGGTGCAAGTGACAAGTCGATTATCCCGAACGGAACGCCCAATCTGCGCGAGGCTTCTTGTGCGACGAGTTGACCGACGCGGGTAATCTTGAACGCGGTCTTTTTGACGGCTTCGGCAATTTCGGTGAAGTTCGCGCCCTTCAAATCTTCAAGTGCGTGTTTGACGACACCGGGTCCGGAAACTCCGACGTTGATAACTTTGTCGGGTTCGCTGACGCCGTGAAATGCTCCCGCCATAAACGGATTGTCCTGCGGTGCGTTCGCAAAAATTACCAACTTCGCGCAACCGATAGCTTGACGGTCGCGGGTAAGTTCGGCTGTCCGTTTGATAATTTCGCCGGCTTCACGAACGGCATCCATGTTGATACCGGCTTTTGTCGACGCAAGATTAATCGACGCGCAAACCAAATCGGTCGACGCCAAAGCCTGCGGAATTGATTCGATTAAAATTCTGTCGCCGTTGGTGTAACCTTTTTCGACAAGTGCGCTGAATCCGCCGATAAAATTTACGCCGACTTCTTTTGCGGCACGGTCGAGAGTTTCGGCGACGGGCACATAACTTTCAGCCTTGCAACTGTCTGCGGCAATGGCGACGGGCGTGACGGAAATTCTTTTGTTGATAATCGGGATACCGTATTCAGCCTCAATGTCTTCGCCGGTCTTGACGAGAAATTCTGCGGAACGCGTGATTTTGTCGTAAACGTTGCGGCAGAAATCCTGCATGTTCGGATGTGCACAGTCGCGCAGAGAAATTCCCATAGTTATCGTGCGCACGTCCAATTTGTTTTCGGTTATCATGCGATTTGTTTCGAGTATGTCTTCAATCGTTATCAAAATTCACACCTCAAATCTTGTGCATCACGTCAAAAATGTCTTGATGCTGAGTTTTTATTTCGACGCCGATTGATTCGCCTTGTTCGCGCAATTTTTTCTGCAGATCGACGAGCTGAATTTTACTTTCGCTGGCTTCGGCGAACAGAATCATGTTAAAGAATCCGTTCAAAATGTTTTGGTTGATGCTCAAAATGTTGACGTTGTTGTCCGCCAAAATTTTGGTTACGCTTGCGATTATGCCGATACGGTCTTTGCCGACCACGGTCACGATTAATTTCATGTGAGTAACCTCCGTTGATAAAAAATTTCGCTGTGAAAAATTCTGTCCGCATTGAAAATTTCCTGCAAAAAAATTGCCCTCCGCACAGGAAGGCAATTTTAATATTCGCTCAATATTCCCATCGTTTTCGCGATAAACATGGACGTAACTGCCGCAGCAGGATTTTTCGTTTTCGGCTTGTTGATTCCGCCAACATTTGAGTTCACCGAGCAAAAAATCACCGACGACAATGTAGCGGTTGCTTGATTCGGTTTTGAGCGTTGTGAAAAAAAATCCGCGTTTGGCAATGTAAATTATCTGCCGATGAAGATTAATTTGTTTCGACGTGAAGTCAATATCCTGCCACGACAAGCCCAAAATTTCGCTGATACGTGCACCGGTATGATACAACAGCGGGATATACAACGGCGTTCCGAACGAATATTTTTCAAGGAGCGTAGCAAATTGTTCAGGCGTGATAATATGACGCTTGGCGATATCTTCGGCTTTGGTTGCGAAACCGCCTTTTTCGACGACCTTGCGCTTGCCGTCGGGAGTTTTGCCCGCCTCGAAAATATAACTGAAAGTCTTGCCGCGCTTGCGTGTTCGTACCTGCGCTATCAAAATCACCTGCTTAAAAAATTACCCGTGTAAATCTTCCAACACTCGCTTAACGAATTCGTTCTGCTTTCATGGACCAAAACAAACCAAAACATGTATAAATCTGGCGTTTCGATAAATTTTCTATTACGAAAACGCTAGAAATTTTTTCTGCAAAAGCATTGATATATAAACCTGTTGAGTATGCGATAACAATCGAAAGGAGGTTTTATCATATCGCAAAGGAGGTGATTATTATGTCCGCGAAACCGAATTGTGCATCGATTTCGTACGAGTAGCGTTTCCGGCGTCGAGTTTTGAATTTAATCGGCGTCGGAGATAAACTGCTTGAAGTCTAAAAGACATGAAGAATAAGCAAGCTGTTCGGTATTATTCAAATTTCTAATCCTCTCTGATTGCTGCCGCCGCGAAGAAATTTCGTCCCTCCGAAAGCGAAGGGTTTTTTTTGCGACATAATGGGCGAATTGAAACTGCCTGTACTGGTCAAGTAAAATTGTAACAAGAGTGATTAAAGAAAACGTTTATGAAAAGGTGTATTGAAATCATTGAAGGATTGAGGACGAACGTGATTGTAGAAAATGTAAGCAAAATCCTCGACTGCTTTATACAAGTGCTCCGGAGAATGAAAATCGTGAAGTGAATTGCGAACCTTGGTCGGAATGTAAAATCAATC
>JAFUYE010000100.1 GCA_017470715.1 Selenomonadaceae bacterium | reverse complement strand
CGGCTCCCGTGCGCGAAATGCTTCACAAAATGGGCTACACCGGCTACAAAGACAACGGCGGCTTGTTTAACGACAATGTCTACACCGACAAGAACGGAAAATCCGTTACACGCGACGACTTCTGGAAGAATTTCGACGCCGAAAACGGAACGAAAATTATCCGCTGATTGACCGGCACAATTCCGAAAAAAAATCACCTTCGACGCAATGTCGGAGGGATTTTTTTATTCCTTTATCAGCTCGAATATGTGCCGATTGTAATTTTGCGTCGTCAAATATCGTCTGTCGATATTGTTGCCTTCCAAAAAGCTGTAGATGAAAAAATTTCTGAACGAATTAACGGTGTCATCCGTCAAATCGAAGTGAATTCCGTTGTCGCGAATGATAATGCGCGGTTTTTCATCAAAAATAATCGTCAACTCGGCTAAAACTGAATTCTTCGGATTGTTTTCAATTATCGACATGCCGATTTCCTCGACAAGCAAAGAAACTTGCATCAAGATTTTGGAATCAAAACCGCGAATCCGAAATTCTTCCGCCGACCGGTCACGAAGCTCCAAAACTTTATCCAGGGTCAAAATTTCGTCCCATGAAACAATATCGTTTTCCGGCAACAGCAATGGAAAATTGTTTTTGTAGCGAACGCGCAGGCAAATTATAAAAATCGCGCAGATTATTATCGATACGGACATCATTCCGAACCAAATGCCTTCGATACCGACAAACACGGAAAAAATTACGGGAATCGCCACGTAGAACACAAAATCTTTACAAAATGACAATGCAAGAGCAATTTTAAAGTGTCTGCAGATTTGGTAATACGTCGCGAACAGGTACAGCAACGAAATCGACGGCATTGCAAAGGCGATTATTTGAATTGCAACGACCGTTGTGTCAAAAAGCAACGAATCAATGTCGAAAAATCCCGCAATGTTTGCGCTGAATATGAAAACCGTCACAAGCATGAAAATTCCCAACAGCAACGCCGATTTTGTGGCGACGTTCATGACTTTTTTTATGCCGTCGAAATTTTTTTCGCCCAAATATATGTTTATCAGCGGTTCTGCCGCCTGTCCGATTCCGTCAAGAAAAGTTGCAAACTGCAAAATGCTCACTATGACCGACAGGACAGGAAAATTTTTTTCGCCGAACGTGTTCAGGAAAAATGCGTTCAATATCATGTTGCCCAAGCCGATATGCAGATATATCGACGCGTGAACGTAGCTGTATTTCAAAATCTCAACCGTTTCCGTCGCCGAAAAATATAAAATCGGCTTCAAAGTCTGCGAATCAATAAAAATCCATTTTGAAAACACCGCTATTGATGTCAAATAGCCCAAAACCGTGCCCAGTGCAATTCCCGGACATGCCGAATTCACTGCCGAGAACGATTGACGCCGCCAAATTCACGAAAAAACTTGCGAAGGTCGCGACAACACAATTTTTTCCGCCGCCATCGGCATAAACAATCATCTGCATGAAAGTTGATATCGGATTGAGCGCGAATATCAAGAAAAAACACGAATAATATTCCCGTGCAAAGGTTTCAATCTCGCCGCCGAGTTCAAAGGACGAAAAAAATATATCCCGATAAAAAAAAGCAATCAGTCCGAGCAACAACGATACAATTCCGGTTAAAATTGCGCCTTGACCAACTAATTTATTCGCATTTTCGGATTGGAATTTGCCAATCTCGAACGAATACAGATAAGATGTTCCCGTTGAAATCATTAAAGCAATGAACGCCGAAATAAATAACAGCGGCATCACGAAATTGACGCCCGCCATTGCATTATCGCCAAAAAATTTCGCCGATAAAATTATGTCGACCGCATCCGAAAGCGAAAATGACAGCATCAACATTAAAGCCGAAAACAACATATTTTTAAACTGGACGCCGCAAAAAGTCCGGTCAACGTTGTCAAAATAATTTTTTATCAAACCAAACCACCTCATGATTAAGCTTTGAATATGTTATCGCAAAGAAAAATGGCAGTCAATGAATTTCCACAATCCTTGTTGCCGTGTTTATGCGTGATTGCAACCGTGCTTTTTTATTTTTGCGCGCTGTGATACAATCATTTCAAAAATTTTTACGGAGGTTCGCCGATGGTTAAAAGAATTTATGTCGAAAAGCGCGCAGGTTTTGACGTTCCCGCAAAACAACTGCTTGATGATTTCAAGGAAACTCTCGACGTGAAAAATCTTTCGGGCGTCAGATTGTTCGTTCGCTATGATGTCGAAGATTTGAGCGACGAAGATTTTTTGCGCGTCCGTGACATTGTTTTTCGTGAACCGAACGTCGACAATTTTTATTTTGAGTTGCCCACCGACATTGACGCCGAAAAAACTTTCGCGATTGAATATTTGCCGGGGCAATTCGACCAAAGAGCCGACTCCGCCGCGCAATGTGTTCAGTTGGTCACGGGCGGCGAACGTCCTACAATTCAATCTGCGCGGGTAATTTCTTTAATCGGTGACGTTTCGGCGGACGACATTGCCAAAATCAAAAATTATTCGATTAACGCGATTGAATCACGCGAAGCAAGTTTCGACCTGCCCGCGACGTTGAAAATTTCCGCTGAAATTCCCGCCGACGTTGAAATTCTGAACGACTTCAACGACTTTGATGACGACGCGTTGAAAAAATTTTTGAGCGAACGCGGCTTTGCAATGAATCTCGACGATTTGAAGTTCTGCCAAAAATATTTCCGCGAAACCGAAAATCGCCCGCCGACAATCACCGAGTTGAAGGTTATCGACACGTACTGGAGCGATCATTGTCGCCATACGACTTTCACGACCGCGATTGACAGCGTCGAAATCGAATCCGAAGTGATTCAACGCGCTTTTGACGAATATTTATCCGTTCACAACGACCAAAAAGATATTTCGCTTATGGATTTGGGCACAATCGGCGCGAAAATCGTTCGCCCGAAAAATCTTGACGTATCCGAAGAAATTAACGCTTGTTCGATAAAAATCACCGCGAAAATCGACGGACGCGACGAAGATTGGCTCGTCATGTTCAAAAACGAAACGCACAATCACCCGACGGAAATTGAACCGTTCGGCGGTGCGGCAACCTGTCTGGGCGGAGCAATTCGCGACCCGTTGAGCGGCAGAAGTTACGTTTATCAGGCGATGCGCGTCACCGGTGCGGCCGACCCGCGTAAAAAATTTTCCGAAACGTTGCCGGGCAAACTTCCGCAGAAAAAAATCACTCGCGGCGCGGCTCAGGGCTACAGTTCCTACGGCAATCAAATCGGCTTGGCGACGGGACAGGTGCACGAAATTTATCACGAAGGTTATCTTGCCAAACGAATGGAAATCGGCGCGGTAATTGCGGCGGCTCCCGCTGAAAATGTCGTAAGAATTCGCCCGAAAGCCGGCGATAAAGTTGTTTTGCTCGGCGGACGCACGGGACGCGACGGAATCGGCGGTGCGACCGGCTCCAGCAAAGTTCACACGCAAAAATCTTTGACGGCAAGCGGCGCGGAAGTTCAAAAAGGTAACCCGCCGACCGAACGAAAAATTCAACGCCTGTTCAGAAATCCCGACGCGGCGAAATTAATCAAACGTTGCAACGACTTCGGCGCGGGCGGTGTTGCCGTGGCTGTCGGTGAACTTGCTGAAGGTCTGAATATCAATTTGGATACCGTTCTCAAAAAATATGACGGTCTTTACTGCACGGAAATTGAAATTTCCGAATCGCAGGAACGCATGGCGGTTGTGCTTGACGCAAATGACGTTGAAAAATTCATTTCGCTTGCCGAAGCGGAAAATTTGGAAGCTTACGTTGTCGCGGAGGTCACAAATTCCGAACGACTGATTATGAATTGGCGCGGAAAACAAATCGTGAGTATCAGCCGCAAATTTTTCGACACGAATGGCGTAAAACGTCACGTCACGGCAAAAATTACCGCCCCGAAAGAAATTTCTTCGCCGCAAAAAGTTTCGTGGCTTGAAAATCTGCGCGGGCTGAATGTTTGCAGTCAAAAAGGTCTTGTCGAACGTTTTGATTCGACAATCGGCGCGTCGACGGTGTTAATGCCCTTCGGTGGAAAAAATCAGCTGACGGAAATTGATGCAATGGTCGCGAAAATTCCCTGTGACGGCGAAGTTTCAACTGCAACGGCTATGAGTTTCGGTTTCGACGCGGATATTTCGGAGCAAAGTCCTTTTCACGGCGCGATTGACGCGGTAACGTCGAGTTTGGCGAAATTGGTTGCGATTGGCGCGGATTTTTCGACTGCTTATCTGACGTTCCAGGAATATTTCGAGAAACTCGGCAACAATCCCGAAAAATGGGGCAAACCGCTTGCATCACTGCTCGGCGCGTTCATTGCGCAGAAAAATTTCGGTGTCGCGGCGATTGGCGGCAAAGATTCGATGAGTGGCACGTTTGAAAAACTGAATGTCCCGCCGACGCTGGTAAGTTTCGCGGTTTCCGTCGTCGACGCGGAAAAAGTTATTTCGCCCGAATTCAAAGCCGCGAATCACAAAATTTATCTCGTCGAATGTCCTCGCGACGTTGACGGCGTCCCGATTTTCGACGAACTGAAGAAAAATTTTTCGCGTGTGCACGAATTAATCCACGAAGGCAAAATTATTTCGGCGAAAAGCGTTCAATCGGGCGGAATTGCCGAAGCGGTTTCCAAAATGGCGATTGGCAACGACATCGGCTTTAAATCACTAGTCCCCAGTCCCAAGTTCCCAGTTCCTAACTACGGCAGTTTGATTGTCGAGGCTGTCGACGAACTTGATTTTGAGCTTTTGGGCGAAACTGTTGCCGAACCGTTTATTTTTGTCGGTGACGAAAAAATTTCGCTTGACTACGTGAAAAACGCGCTCTCGGAGCCGCTTGAAAAAATTTTCCCGACGAAAGCAAATCAATTAGGAATTAGGAATTTGGAATTAGGAATGTCGACGAAATTTAATTCATCATTCCCAATTCCACATTCCAAATTGCACTTTGCACGACCGAAAATTTTTATTCCCGTGTTCCCCGGCACGAATTGCGAATACGACAGCGCGAAAGTTTGGCGAAATGCCGGCGGTGAGCCGGATGTTTTCGTCGTGAAAAATTTGACGCCCGCGGCTGTCGAGGAAAGCCTTTCCGTCATGGCGAAAAAAATTCGTGACGCGCAGATTATCATGATTCCCGGCGGATTTTCGGGCGGTGACGAACCCGACGGCAGCGGAAAATTTATTGCGGCAACTTTCCGCAACCCGCGCATTGCTGATGAAGTCATGAAACTTTTGCGCGAACGTGACGGCTTGATTTTGGGCATTTGCAACGGTTTTCAGGCGTTAATCAAGCTCGGATTGTTACCTTACGGCGAAATTCGCGAACTTGAGGACGACTCGCCGACTTTAACGCACAATTCTTTAGGGCGACATGTCAGCCAATACGTTCAAACGCGTATTACCAGCAATTTATCGCCGTGGCTTGCAAAAAATTCTGTCGGCGACGTTCATTCGATACCGATTTCGCACGGCGAAGGCAGATTTTTCGCGTCCGACGCCTGGTTAAAGAAACTTTCGGCGAACGGGCAAATTGCGACGCAATATGTTGACTTCGACGGCACTCCCAGCGATAAAATTCCGTTTAATCCGAACGGATCCGCGTGGGCGATTGAAGGCATTACCGATTCGACGGGAAAAATCCTCGGCAAAATGGGGCATTCCGAACGTATCGGCTCCAATGTCGCGAAAAACATCTGCGGCAACAAAAACCAACAGCTTTTCGAGGCGGGAGTTGAATATTTCAGTTGAGGTGACGGAATGGCTGAAATTATTGAGTTTGACGGTAAAATTTCCGTTGAAAGTTGCCTTGACAAAATTATTCACGGTGATTGTCTGGAAATTATGCGTGCCTTGCCCGATAAATGCGTCGACGTTATCATCACTTCGCCGCCGTACAACCTTTTGAACTCCACCGGCAACGGATTGAAGAAAAATACGAACTGTGGCAAGTGGAAGAACGCTGCAATTAAAAACGGCTACGCTGAACACGAAGACAACATGCCTTACGATGAATATATCACTTGGCAACGGGAATGCGTCGCCGAAATGTGCAGGCTTATCAAGGACGACGGCGCAGTTTTTTACAACAACAAAAATCGCGTGCAAAACGGTTTACTCGAAAACCGAGGCGAAATTTTGAGAGGTTTTCCGCTCCGACAAGTCATAATTTGGAAACGAAGCGGCGCGATTAACTTTAATGCCGGTTATTTCCTGCCGACGACTGAACAAATTTATCTGCTGTGCAACAAAGCGTTCAAATTGGCTAAAGGCGCGAATAAACTTACCGACGTTTGGGAAGTCACGCAGGAAATGCATAATCCGCACCCCGCTCCGTTTCCGGAAGAGCTTATCGACAGAATTGTTTTCAGCACGACGGGCAAAATTATTCTTGACCCGTTCGCCGGATCCGGCACGACGGCAATTTCAGCAAGAAAATTCGACAGGAACTTTATTTTGATTGAAAAATCGCTTCGATATTGCGAAATGGCGCGTTTGAGGCTTGACGGAGGTGATTGGCGACATGGTTTCAACGATTCATTCGGCGATTCAGGAAAATCCGTTCGGAAAAATCTATTGGTTCGCTCGTTATTTGATGAATAATGACCAGTTCGGCGCAGTTGGCAAATCAAAAGAAGATAAACTGCTTGAACTCGTCGCCGTCCTTGAAAATTTGTCGACGCAAGAAAATTTTTCTGTCGAAGAAAGATTTTTGCTCCTGAAAAACACTTTGCTGACTGAAATCAAAAATTTGGCACAGCCCGAAACAAAGAGATATTTTCTCACGCTGAATCTTGCACAACAGCTCGACAGAGAGATAAAAACCGTCGACGACGTGATTATTTTTTGCGTGGCAATGAAATATGTTGTCGCGCCGATTAATCGTGCCATTGCGCTTGTCCCTGCCGATGATAAAAAATTTTGTGAGACGGCGGCGAAAAATATTCTTGACACTTTCGGCGAAGAAAAAATTCATTCGTTAATTGCGACGTGGGACGATTTAGGCGTGAAAGCTTGCTTGGACGCCGAACGCGCTTTGGTCGTCGAAGAATTCATACGTTTTACCGAAAATTTGTCCGCGATTAGCATTTCTCACGACGAATTTGATGATAAAATCATGTTGACGGCGTTTGTGCAGGAATTTGAGCGGCGACTCGGTCAAAAAAGAAAAGCTCGCGGCGGGACATCACTTGAAACGGTGACGGATTTTATTTTCGATTATTACGGTTTCAAATCGACAAGCAAGCCGAGTCATTTTGACCAAGATATTGAGGTTGACAAGTGGTTTAAATGCAAAGACGGCTGGATTGTCGGCATAAGTTGCAAGCGAACGTTGCGGGAACGCTGGAAACAGTTAAGTCAAGCTGACCGAGGCACGCTGTCACATTTCAAAATTCGTGAGCTGTGGCACTTGATGACTTTCGACAATGATTTATCGGACGAAAAAATTGTTCGGCTCGGCGAACAAGGACAAGTTTTTTATCTGTCGGCGGCAAGTGAAACTTACAAAAGGTGTTCAGAACATCCTGGCATGAAAACTTACGTTCGCCCGCTGAATAATTTTGTTGGCGACATCAGGAAATTGATTTAAAACTTTGGAGACTTTCATCATGGAACAAAAATTTTACGTTGCGGGCTGTGTTTTCACGGAAGAATATCCGGCTTTGAGCGAAAAAATCTGCGCTTACGTTCGCGAACGCTTTAAAATGCCGATAATTCGTTGTTGCGTCGACAAATACAAAGTTTCCGAGTTTGAACAGCGCATTTCGGCAGATTTTTGGCGTGAGCTTGAGCATTTTAAAAAATTTCCCGCCGACTCGACGATGATTTCAATCTGTCACAACTGTTCGGCGATTTTTGAGGAGCGACACCCCGAAATTCATTGTGAATCAATTTGGGAACTGATTTTGAGCGACGAAAATTTTCAGTACAAAAATTTTCACGGCGAAAAAATTTCCGTGCAAGATTGTTGGCGGTCGAAAGAAAATTTTATCGAACAGGAAGCTGTTCGGGAGATTTTGCGGCGCATGAATTTTGAAGTCGTCGAAATGCCCGAAAATCACGCTGAAACCAAATTTTGCGGATATTCGCTGTATCAACCGCAACCGCCGCGCAATCCGAAACTTGCTCCGAGGCGATTTTTGCACGAAGCGCAAGGGTTATTTCAAGAACACACGCCCGAACAAAAAAAATCGCTCATGATTGAGCATTGCGCGCAAATTTCGACGGAAAAAGTCGTTGCATATTGTCATTACTGCGTTCGCGGGCTAAAATTAGGCGGCAAAAAAGTTTTTCATCTTGCGGAACTGCTATTCGAGGAGAGTGGACAAAATTAATTTGCAACCATTGAAGTGCACGGACAAACCGATTTTTGACAAGTTTTTTACGAATCACTACTGCGAAATTTCCGATTACACGTTCACGAATCTTTTCATGTGGCGCGAAATGTTGAATTTGCGTTGGGCTGTGGAAGATGACGTGCTGTATATTTTTTCGTTTGACGAAGAAAATTTTGTGGCGTGGCAACCGATTGGCGCGGAAGAAAAAATGCAGGACGCCATCACGAAAACTTTGCAGGTCGTGAACGAACAGCGCGGTGACAGAAAATTTCAGTTCGTCGTTGTGGAAAAAAATTTTGCCGACGAGCTGGCAAAATATCCGCACGCGAAATTTATCATCGAATCCGACCCCGATAACTTCGATTATGTTTATCTGTCGCAGGATTTGATAAATCTTTCGGGCAGAAAATTTCACGGCAAAAAAAATCATCTCAACGCGTTCAAAAAAGAATATCCGAACGCCGAATATTTGCCGATAACCGAAGAAATTATCCCGAAATGTCGCGACGAATTGAACGTTTGGGCGAAGGTGCACAAGCGCGAAAATCCCGACGATCCGTTTATCGGCTACGAACAGGCGGCAATACATGAAATTTTTGACCATTTTTCGTACTTCAATCTCAAAGGCGGCGCGATTTTGCTTGACGGAAAAGTTGTCGCTTTCACTTTCGGCGAAAAATTGAATTCCGACACGGCGGTTATCCACGTCGAAAAAGCTGACCCGAATGTTCGCGGAATTTACGCGGCGATTAATCAAAATTTCGTCGAGCACGAATGGTCTGACATGATTTACATCAATCGCGAAGAAGACATGGGCATCGAAGGTTTGCGCAAGGCGAAAGAAAGTTATCGTCCCGTCAAGCTGATTGAAAAATTTAACGCGACACTTGCCGAATAAAAAAATTCAGCCCCGACACAATGTCGAGGCTTTTTTTATGCGAAAAATTTTCGTTCAAATTTTTATGTCCAAAGCGTTCGATTTTTTTTTCGCCGGCAAACGACCTGCAAGACGTTGTTTTTCTTCGTCCGTGAAGTGCATGAGCGTCCGCGTTTGTCGGTTGTCGTCGCCAAAAACGCCGATACTCCACATGCTGAGACCACCGTCACTGCCGATAATGTAGCCTTGCGCCTTCAAACCGGGACGTTTAGCCGAGTCTTTCAGCACATTTGCGCAATCGTAAATCAAAGCTTCGTACTCCATGCGCTTTTCGGGGTCGTTCGCCATTTGCCGCAAAATATTTGGCGCGATAGAAAAATTATTCGTGCCGTTTCCGCCAAAAGGACGCGTTCCGACGCTGAAATTGACATCGGGAAATTGTTTCGAGAGTTCACCGAGAACATTTTCGGATTTTTCGTCGGTTTTTCGGGCTTGAGCGTAGGCGACGGCGGCTTCCGTGACGTAAGAGTTTCCGATTTTGACAGCCATGTTAATCACGTCTCCTTCCGTTGATTTGTGAAAACATTTTACCGGACGAAATAACCCATCGTCAATCGCGAAAAAATTTTATTCGAGGACGGAATTTTTCAGATAACAAACGTCTTTGCCGCTGATTTTTTGAACGGCGATTGTGCCGACAACCGTCACTTCAGTCGCGCCCGTCGGGTAGTTGCCGTTCGTCAACCGAAATTCCAAACCTTGACTGCAACAGCCCGCCGCGTCGCGAACAAGACACGCATGAATCGTTTCGGACGCCGAAATCGGGTAAGTCGTGTATTCGCCGTGCATTCGCATAGTTTTGCCGACAAAATTTTTCGGATTGGTCACCATGTTGAACACGGTTGAATAAACCATCGTCGAACTCATCTTCGTCAAGTCAATATCAACGGCGGCGGCGTGTGCAAAACTTCCGAACGTCACCAATGCGAAGACAATCACCGTCGCAAAAAAATTTTTCACTGTTTAAAGCCTCCAATCAGCAAACAAATTGCAAATCCCAATGCGTCAACTGCAACAATCGTCGAACCTACCGGCGTTCCCGCCAAAATCGACACGATTATTCCGACGAGCGCACAAATTACCGAAAAAACTGCCGAAAAAATCGTCACGGCACGAAATGTCTTGAAAATTTTCATTGCCGACAACGCGGGGAAAATTATAAACGCCGAAATCAGCAGTGAGCCGACCAAATTCATCGACAGCACGATTATCACCGCGACGACGACCGAAATTATCAAATTGTACAGCTCAACATTAAGTCCGGTTGCTTTGGCGAAGTCTTCGTCGAACGTCACCGCAAAAATTTTGTTGTAGAACGCAACGAACGCCAAAATCATCAAAATCGACAGCCCGACGCTCAAAAAAACTTCCTGCTCCGTCAAAGTCAGTATCGAAGTCGAGCCGAAAAGCGTCGAACACACGTCGCCCGACAAATTCGCGGACGTTGCGAACAAATTCATGATTAAATAGCCGAATGCCAACGCTCCGACAGAAATCATCGCGATAACCGCGTCGCCTTTGATTTTTTTCCCGCCGCGAAGAATCAACACCGCGCAAATTACTGTTATCGGCAACGTCAACAGCATTTTGTTGGCGAATTGCAAAACCGTCGCCACGGCAAGCGCGCCGAACGCAACATGAGCCAATCCGTCGCCGATCAGCGAAAATCTTTTGAGCACCAGCGTCACGCCCAAAAGTGACGAACACAGCGCGATTAACGTCCCGACAATCAGCGCGTGAATCACGAACGGATATTGCAGGTACAGTTCCAAAGTCTCAAGCATTGCAAAAATCCTCTCGCGTTCCGAAAAAAATTTTGTCGCCGAGCCGCAGGACGTGCGTTGCGTGCGAAATTGCTTCGTTCACGTCGTGCGAAATCATGATTATCGTCGTGCCGCGCAGATTCAGTTCGGAAATGACCGCGTAAAAATCTGCGGACGCCTGCGGGTCGAGATTGGCGACGGGTTCATCCAAAATCAAATTTTTTTCGCGGCGCACAGTGCCCGTGCCAACAAAACGCGTTGTTGCTGACCGCCCGAAAGTTCGCGGAAACATTTTTTCGCCATCGGAAGAATTTTCAGCAACTCCATGTTGTGCGCGGAAATTTTTTTGTCTTCGGACGTGTAGAAAAATTTTTTCGGCGTCAAACGTCCCGACAAAACAATTTCTTCGACGGACGCGGGAAAATCCGATTGAATTTGCGTTTGCTGTGACAGGTAGCCGACTTCGCCCGCCGTCACGTTGAATTTTATTTCGCCGCGCAACGGTTTGAGCAACTTGAGCAAAGTTTTTATCAACGTGGACTTGCCCGCGCCGTTTTCGCCGACAACGCAGAGATAATCGCCCGCATTTACCGCAAAACTCAAATTTTCGACGACAATTTTTGAGCCGTAACCGAGCGCAACATTTTCGCAGGAAATCAAATTCATTTCGACAACGCCTCGCGCAGAACTTCAAGATTTTTCGTCATTGTCGACAAATAATTTCCGTCGGCAACAGACTGCATCGAATCAAGCACCAAAATTTTTTGCGACTTGCCCGCAGTGTTCGCGATTATCGTTTCGGCGATTTTGTGATTCGTGCCCTCGATTGTCAAGACGCACGGCAATTTCAGTTCGTCGACTTTGTCCGCCAAAAATTTTATCGTCTCGAAACTTGCTTCGGTCTCAGCCGAACAGCCCGCGAACGCCGCAAAATATTTCAAGCCGTAATCGTCGCACAGATAGCGGAAAGGAAATCTGTCGCCGAACAAAATCGTTTTGACGGGCGCGGCAGAAATTGTTTCGCGATATTTTTCGTCAAGCGCGGCAAGTTTTTCGTTGTATGCGGCGACATTTGTGCGGAAAATTTTTTCGTGTGACGGGTCAGCTTTAATCAACACGTCGGAAATTTTTTCGCACAAAATCTGCGCGTTTTTCAGCGACAACCAAACATGTTCGTCGTTTTCGACATGTCCGTCGTGATTTTCAGTCAAAATTTTATCGCCGAGCACGTCAAGCAATTTGACGACAACAAGATTTTTATTCGTCGACTGTTTAAGCGCGTCAGAAATCCGGTCGTCGGATTCGCCGCCGACACAAATCAGCACGTCGCACGTCGAAATTTTCATGATGTCCTGCGCGGACGGTTGGAAACTGTGCAGGTCAACGCCCGTGCCGCCGAGCAAAGTTAAATCGAAATTCGTTTCGTCGCCGATAATTTCACGTGTCCAATCGTAAGCGGGGAAAATCGTCGTGACAATTTTAATCTTGTCCGAATCGTTTTGCGCGGGCTTATCGACGCCGCAAGCCGAAAAATTCATCGTCAACAGCATGACGACCAACAGTAAAAATTTTTTCATGTTGTAACCTCCGAATTGAATTTTGGGCGCAAAAATACAGGGACGAAAATTTTTCTCCCTGCGAAGCCGAATTCAATCGTCGAGGCGAACTTTTTGATTCGTGAGCGTGACGGGAACGATTAAACAGACGTAACGAAAAATCGGCGGTTCAAAAAATTTTTCGACGGTAAAAATTTCTTCGTGCGAATCGTCAGCCGTACCGAGAACGCGCAAATTGTCAAGGCATCGTTCGATACAAACGCAAACGGGGCAGTCTTCGCCCGTGCAATCGTGATTCTCCTCCGCGACAATGTACGCGACCGAAAAGACGAGAATACTCGCCGTAATCGCCGCAAGTAACGTTGCGATTTTTTTCCGAAAGTTTTCGTTAATCAAATTCAATCTTCCGCCTTGCAAAAAAATTCCCGCGCATTATATCACGCGGGAAATATTTTTAAAAGTTCAACTGTCGATTGATAATTTTATTTCTGAACAGCCATTGCCGCCGCAATCGCCGCCGTATCTTCCTGTAATTTCTACGTGTTATGCGTGTAAAGATTTTGGGTGATTTTGACGTTCGAATGACCGAGACGACCTGCGACGCCGGTGGGTTTCGCGCCCAGCTCTATCAACCGCGTTGCGTGAGTGTGACGGAACGAATGGGCGTTTAATCCCTCGCGCTTCAATATCTGCGAGAAGTTGTTTTTCAAAATCATTTGCCCGTTATCACGCGTGCAAACCAACGAAACTTTTTCGCCATCGGGCGCGGGCAAGTTTTTCGACCGTCTTTCGATATGCCCGTCGGATTCGCGGTAAATGTGAACGTAACTGCCGCCAATTAACTTTTCGTTTTCGGTTTGTTGAAGTTGCCAACGTTTGAGTTCGCCGAGCAGAAAGTCACCGACGACAATGTAGCGGTTGCTTGATTCGGTTTTGAGCGTTGTGAAGAAATAGCCTCGGTTGGAAATGTAAATTATCTGCCGATGAAGATTAATTTGTTTCGACGTGAAGTCAATATCCTGCCACGACAAGCCCAAAATTTCACCGATTCGCGCACCTGTATGATACAGCAACAGGAGCAGAATATAATACGGCGTGTCGAACGGATATTTTTCGAGTAGCGTGCTGAACTGTTCGGGTGTGATAATTGTACGCTTGACGATATTTTTAGGCGCGTTTTTCGGAATTTCGATATATGCGGCGGGATTCGATTGAATAAGTTGTGCGGGATAAACGGCGTATTTTAAAGCGGAGTAAATCAGTGTGTGTGTATTGGTTAAAGTGCCTCGCGATAAACCTGTTTGCGTGAGTTTTCTTATCCACTCGTCGAGCATTGCCGGAATTAGTTCCTGTACTTTCACTTCGCCCAAATACGGCAGAATCTGATTCTTGAAATGCGATTGATACGTCTGCAGAGA
The DNA here is from genome assembly GCA_017470715.1 of Selenomonadaceae bacterium. Taxonomy (GTDB): domain Bacteria; phylum Bacillota; class Negativicutes; order Selenomonadales; family Selenomonadaceae; genus Quinella. The sequence goes on along the minus strand of JAFUYE010000100.1, from coordinate 3,798 downwards.
ATTTGGTTTAACTCTCATCGCGACGAAGTTATCAAGCCACGCGGTCATAAATTCCCTGAGCGTGATTTTTTCGCTCGTGATGCCGATATTGCCGTGAAGATAATCGTTGTACGCCGCGACGCCCGCTTTGTATGCTTCGGTTTTGGTTGCGAAACCACCTTTTTCGACGACTTTGCGCTTGCCGTCGGGAGTTTTGCCCGCCTCGAAAATGTAACTGAAAGTCTTGCCGCGCTTGCGTGTTCGTACCTGCGCCATCATAATCACCGTCCGAAGAAATTTCCTGTGTAAATTTTCTATTATACAAATGCTAAAAATTTCCCCTGTAAAGTTGTTGACATATAAACACAGTGTGTATATAACGACACTCGAAAGAAGGTTGATAGTAAATGCCGATAACGCCCGAGAACATGGTTCGGTTCTTAAAGAAAAACGGCTTTAAAAAAGTCAAAGGCGGTAAAGGCAGTCACCAAAAATGTACAACGCCGTCACAAATCGCACAACGGAGGTTCCAATGAGTAAACCTGAGCTTGACAAAGACCTTGAGTACGCGATATTGCGGCAGGCGGGCTTGCGGAAATAAGAACCGAACCGAAAAACGGCAGGGGCGAAAGCCCTTGCTTTGAATGGAGTGATTGCAATGAAAATTTATTATCCGACAATATTCTATCGCGGCGAAAAGTACTTTATAGCGGTCGTGCCCGATTTGCAGGGCTGTCTTACTCAAGGTGACGACTTGAGCGACGCAATGTTTTGGGCTGTTGACGCGATTGGCACGTGGCTCGACGGACTTGACGAAAAAGATTATCCCGCGCCGTCGAAAGTTGCCGACGTTGACTTGAGCGATTTTCCCGAAGGTTCTTTTGTCAACATTGTTGAATTCGACACGGAAAAATATTTTCACACAATCCGCTACGAGGCGCACAAAGCCGGGCTAAACATTAAGCAAACCGCTGAACTTTTGGGCGCACCGTATCGCACGGTTCAAAATTGGTTTAACGGCACGCGTCAACCGCCGCCGTGGTTCGAACGTCTTGTCGTCAAAGAAATTCAAGCCGCCGCCGAATAATCGAAGTTTCGTCCCTCCCGAAAGTGGAGGACTTTTTTTTTGCTTCGACATTGCCGATAAATTCATACTTCCGATTGTTTTTCGTCGCGTCTCCCGGCAAAAATATATTATCATACCGCAAAGGAGGTGATTGTTATGACCGCGAAACCGAATTATGCATCGATTTCGTACGAGTAGCGTTTCCGGCGTCGAGTTCTGAATTTAATCGGCGTCGGAGATAAACTGCTTGACGTGTGCCATCAAAATCACCGCCATTACATTTCAACTGACAACGACTGATAATATTGTTCCGCCTGCATTGTGCGATTGAATTCCGCCGCAGGGTCGAAAGTCTCAACCAATTTCTCCAGTTCGTCAATCGGGATTTTAAAAAATTCCTTGCAAAGGTTGACTTTGTTGAGCCGCCGCGAATTCAATGCCGCGTGTAAATCCGATTCGAGTTTGACGGCGTCGTCCGAAAAAATGAAACTATGCACGTCGAATTTAAACGGGACGCTTGCACCGCTTAACTCGTCAATTCGTTCTTGCGGGTCAAGCCGTCGCGTCATGCCGATTTTGAACACGTCGGAGCCGAACGCGCCCAAATTGCTTATCACATAGACGTAACCGGCTTTGCCGTTTTGCAGACTGATGATTTCGTCTTTCTTGGCGGACAAATCGAACAGTTGCAATTCAAGTTCGCGGATTTTGTCGAGCAATGCTTGATTTTTATCGTCGTCGGAGGATTCGTTAGCCTGAGTCAAAAGTTTGTCAATCTGCGCGTGGAATTTGGCTTCTTCGCGCATTTTCGCTCGCAGTTCGAGTTGTTCTTGGCGAGCCGCCTCGCGCTTGACGAAATACTCATATTCGATTTTGACCGCGTCACGAAACAACACGTCCATTTCACCGACGAATTTCGCCAAAGTCGAAGAAATTGTTTGATTGCCTTCGCGAGCGACATTGAGATATTTGTTCGTGAGTTCGCCAACCTTGTCGAGCGCGTCACTCAATTTCGACGAAGTGAGCGTGTACAAAATATTTTGCAGTTCGGCGCGCAGTCCGATAACCATCAGGCGGTAAATCGCCTTGTTCGTCTTGGTCGTGTAACGGCTTTCATAACGTGTCAAAGTATCTTCAATAAGTTTCTCGTTGCCGCGAAAAGCCCGCCGCAAGTCTTTGTAATCGAGCGCGTGAAGTTTCAAAATCACCGACGGAGCAAGTGTTTCGACTTCACGAACAACGTCACCGGGCAGGGCTATTGTCTGCTCTTGAAACGTCGGGAGGTTCGCCAGATATTTTTGCACGGCGGAGTTGACGACCTTGCGAAGTCTCATCAGCGAATCGAGTTTGTTTTGTTGTGCAACCTGTTTTTTTTGCACGTCAACGAGAGCGGCTTTGACGCGTTCAACTTCCGACAGGTAAAATTCGCGCTTGTCGATTTCGGCTTGAATTCGTTCAAGTTCGCAGGCAAGTTCGGAATTCTTTTTGCGGGCGTCGGCAACTGTGGCTTCGGCTTGAGTTTTGGCGTCCGACAAAATTTTTTGTGCATCAGCTTCGTGTGCGGCGAATTTTTCTTTTGCTTCGTCAACCAAAAGCACGGCTTGAGTTTTGGCGTCGGCAACGATTTTTTCTGCGGAGATATGCGCCCGATTCAGTTCGTCCGACACAGAATTTTCGACGAAAGTGCAGTACTTGTCAAAACGACCGCCTTTGATGAGGACGAGCACGGCAACCAGTGCGCCGACATACGGGACAAACTGACAGAGAAATCAATTTTATTGTCGAGGATATCTTCAGCGCGGGCACCAAAGGCGACAAACCCATTATCCTTTGCGGCAATCATAATGCAAACGCAGTAAGTATAGGCACGGTTCACATTCACGACAAAAATTCGGGACACGTCGAGGTCGACGAGATATAAAAAAATTCCCTCTCACTGTGGAGGGTTTTTTTGTTTATCCGTTATCGGCAAATCACACTGCCGTCGCGTTTGGCGTGTACTTAAACTTGAGAAATTCAATGTAACGCCAAAAATCGCGTCGACCGTCACTGTTCAATTCGTCATAGATTTTGAGCACGGTCGCCTGTTCATCGGAAAGAGTATTCGGTGACGTTGTAAGAGTTACGGGTTGGTCACCATCTAAACATCTCAACAATGAGTCAATGTCTTGCCCCGTGCCGTGTGCAATTTTGTCAAGCGTCTGAATTGTCGGCGAAACCGGCTTGCCTGTCGTTGGATTTATGCCTTTTTCAAGCATACCGATATAAGCCTTGCTGAAACCGCAGGCATTCGCCAAATCTTGCATTGTCATATTGTTTCGTGCGCGATATGCCTTCAACCAGTCTCCGAGTTTCATTTCCGCCACGCCGCACATTTCATTTGCTTTTGGTTTACGGATACCGCAACCACCGCCGTTTGAGCGATTATAGCCATTCGGAACTTTAGTGTTCAATACCCGTATCCAAAAGCGTTCGCGGTCGTTGGCTTGTGCTTGTGTTTCGCACATTTCAATAATCTCAAGCGTAAAATTTTCGGGTTTGCAATCACGCAAGGCACTATCCATTGCAATCACCGCGTTAAGTATAGCAGAAACAATCATTGTAAGTAAGCTTAGTTTGAACACATTGGATCTGAACGCGCTGGAAAAATTCATCCGCAGGGCGCAAAAACTTCAAGCGATAGCCGATGAACTTAAGCCGTTCCTTGAACTCGTCAACACGCTTGACGGCAAAGACTTCGCGACACCGACCGG
>JAFUYE010000099.1 GCA_017470715.1 Selenomonadaceae bacterium | reverse complement strand
GATTGATTTTACATTCCGACCAAGGTTCGCAATTCACTTCACGATTTTCATTCTCCGGAGCACTTGTATAAAGCAGTCGAGGATTTTGCTTACATTTTCTACAATCACGTTCGTCCTCAATCCTTCAATGATTTCAATACATCTTTTCATAAACGTTTTCTTTAATCACTCTCGTTACAATTTTACTTGACCGGTACAACGATTGATGATTTACTGAAATTGCTTGCGGACGAACAAAGAAATTCGACATAAAAAATTAACCTCTCCAAAGTCGGAGAGGCTTTTTTTTATTTGTCTGCGCGTTGTCTGCAATCCGATATTTTTTCGCTGAAAAACGGTTATGCACGGTTAAGACGAAAAACCGATTTATTTCGCACCGTCACTCTAATCCAAAAATCCAGTTAAAAACGGTTAAGAGGTGATGCTGAAATGATTGGCATAAAAATTTTACCTCCAAAAGTTTCTTGCGCCGCGCCGTAAAATATTTTCAACAAATCGCCGCGTCAAAAATTTTTTCGTCATGATAGCAAAAAAAAATCCCCCGCCGCAAATTTTTCGGTCGGGGAAAGTTTTTAGCCGAAGTAATCTTCGATGCCGTCGAAAATTCCTTGAGCCGCACGTTTAACGCCGTCATCCGAGTCGAGAAGTTTTTCTTCCTCTTTGTTGGAAATGAAACCGAGTTCGATAAGCGTGGCGGGCATATCGGTATTTTTCACGACGTAAAAGTTGCAAGGCTGAGTTCCGCGACTGGGTGTACCAAGCTGTTCGACAAGATTTCGGCGAATACAGTCGGCAAGTTGCTGACCTCTGCCCGTCGTGGATTTGCTGTAGTAATAACCGGTTGTGCCGCGTGCTTCGGGTCGAGTGAAACTGTCGGCATGAATCGAAATGAAAATGTCTGCGCCGGCACGATTGGCAACGTCGCAACGCGCTCCGAGTTCTTCAATGTCGGACGCTTTGGCACCTTTTGCAGAAACTGTTTTGTCGGTGTCGCGGGTCATGATAACCTTTGCGCCTTCGGCTTCAAGCAACTTGCGCAACTCCAACGCAACTTTGAGCGTAACATTTTTTTCCATTACGCCTGTCGGACCGATTGCACCCGCGTCGTTGCCGCCGTGTCCGGGGTCGATAACGATAGTTTTGCCTTTGAGCGTCATGAGCGATTGAAAATCTTCATCGAGCTCCGTCAAAGGCTGATTGGCTTCGCGCTCTTTGTCTTTATCTTTCTCTTTGTCGCGGTTTGATTTTTTATCATGTTCGCGCTGTTCTTTTTCGAGGCGTTCACGTTCTTTGCGTTCTTTCTTTTCACGTTCGCGCTGTTCTTTTTCGAGTTTTTCGCGTTCTTTTTTCTCGCGTTTTTCCTGTTCGAGACGTTCGCGGTCACGTTCGCGCTGTTCTTGAACTTCGCGCTCACGTTGCTCTTTCAGCTCTTTTTCGCGTTGAGCTTTTTCGCGTTTCTCAAGTTCGCGTTCGCGTTCTTCAAGTTCTTTTTCGCGTTTCTGTTGAGCCTGCAATTCGCGTTCGCGTTGAGCTTGAAGTTCGCGTTCGCGTTGTGCTTGTTCGCGCCGTTCGAGTTCCAATTCCCGTTGCCGAAGTTCGCGTTCTTTCGCGTCCTGAATTTCTTTATCGCGATCAATTTGAGCCTGTAAATCTTTTTCACGTTGAGCCTGCAGTTCACGTTCGCGCTGTGCTTGCAATTCTGTTTCGCGCTGAGCTTGAAGTTCGCGCTCACGGTCGGCGTCGGGCTTGTTCAGTTCGGGCTCTTCTTTGAATTCGGCACTGCCCAAGTCGATAATCAGCCGCTGACCGCTTTTGCCGCCCGCCAAAAAGAAAAGTTTCGTTTCCGCCATTGATTCGATGACGATTCGCACGGTTGACGGGTCGAATTGCGCGATTCGGATTCTTTTGCCGACGGTTGACTTTAATTCGATTTCGCGCTGAACTGTCGGATTCAGCCACGTATTTTGCAGGTCGACAATCATGCGCGAAGGATTTTCCACGTAGGATTCTTTGAACTCGACTTGACGCGTCAAGTCCAAAACGATTCGCACCGTGCCCAAGCCGTAGCCGACACGCAATGAGTGAAATTCGGCAAGATTCGCTTTTCGGTCGCTGAACGATGGATTTTCCGCAGCGAACGCCGTTTGAGTCACCGCGAACAAAACGAGGAGACTCAGCAATATAAATCTTTTTATCAATCCGAAGCCTCCTTGTTTGAATTAGGAGTTAGGAGTTAGGAATGAGGAATTAATTTTTCGTCAATAATTCCTAACTCCTAATTCCTCATTCCTAATTGATTTTCAAGTTTCGTATGAGCCGTAACGTTGCTCAAGTTTTTTGAATACCCACGTCAACAGTGCCGTCATAATCAGGTAAAACGCGCCCGCAATTACAAACGGCGTCATATCGAATTCGCGTTGAACAATCGTTCGCGCCACTCGCAAAAGGTCGTTCATTGCCAAAATGTAAATCAGCGACGTGTCTTTTACCAGATTGATTGTTTCGTTGGAAATCGGCGGCAGGACGACACGCAGGACTTGCGGAAAAATTATGTATCGCATCATCTGCCAATGTTTCAATCCCAACGCTTTGGCCGCTTCGTATTGCCCGCGTGGTATCGCTTGAATTCCTGCGCGGAAAACTTCGGCGAAATATGCGGCGTAATTGAGCGTGAATGCCAAAAGTGCCGCAGCAACGTCCGGCAACATGATGCCGACCATCGGAAGCGCGAAGTACACGAACAACAGTTGCAACATTAACGGCGTGCCGCGCATTATCCAGACGTAAAATTCCATCAGGTAACGCAACGGCGCAAAAGTCGAAATTCGTCCCAAAGCCGCCAGCGCACCAATCGGCAAGCTTAAAATTAACGTCACGAAGAAAATTTCCAGCGTGACGGTCGCGCCCTGCATAATCAGGAGCGTCATATCGAAAAGTTTTTCCATAACAGATATTCCCTAACACCCGTCAAAAACAATTAGGAATGTGGAATGAGGAATGAGGAATGAATTGCGAATTTAATTCCTAATTCCTAATTCCTAATTCCTAATTCCTAATTCCTAATTCCTAATTGCATTTCCGGCGGTCACTGTTCGCAAGAGTCGATTATTTTTTCAGCAAGTCAGCTTTGAACCATTGCTCGGAAATTTTCGCGGCGGTACCGTCTTTAATCATCTCGTCGAAAACTTTTTGGACTTTGTCGCGCAACTCGGTATCGTCTTTGCGGAAGGCAATGCCGAATTGAGTCATGTCGCCGACTTTAACGTCAAGCGCGTCGAATTTGCCTTCCTGCTTGCTCATTGCATAACGTCCCGTGATTTCGTCGCAGACAAGCGCGTCAATGCGTCCGTTTTCCAAATCCATGAACGCACTGACATAGTCGCCGTAAGTTTTGAATTCTTTAAAGCTGTCTTTGAGCGCGGGCGTTTTGTCAATGTAAGTTTCTGCAGTGGAACCGGCTTGCGTGCCGACGGTTTTGCCTGCCAAATCGGTTTCGGACTTGATGCCTTGGTCGTTGCCCGCCTTCACGAAAACAATTTGGCGATTGTCCATGTAAGGCTTGCTGAACAACATATTTTCTTCGCGTTCGGGGGTAATGTCCAGCCCGTTCCAGATAATATCGATTCGTTTCGATTTAAGTTCCGCCTCTTTGGAATTCCAGTCGATTGCTTTGAATTCGACTTCGCTGCCCAGACGTTTCGCCGCCTCTTTGGCAAGATCAACATCAAAGCCGACAATTTCGTTCTGTTCGTTTTTGAAACCCATCGGCGCGTATTCGTCGTCAAGCCCGATAACAATTTTGTCGGATTTCTTTTCGGAACCGCCGTCTTTGGGTTGGTCGCCGCCTTGCGAACCGCCGCAACCGGTGAAAATCATCGTTACCAGAAGCAACGCCGCCATAAAAATTTTTTTCATGCAGATAAACATCCTTTCACAATAAAAAGTTTGACAAATCGGGCTGATTATACTTTATCGATTTTTTCATTGCAAGCGCATACGGCAACTTTTGAAAACAAAATGAAAGACACCGAATGAATTTCGGTGCCTGCAATCGTCGTTTATTGCTTGTGTAAAATCAAATCGGCGTCAAACCATTTCTCAGAAATTTTTTTCGCGGTGCCGTCGGCAATGACTTCGTCGAAAGCTTTTTGAACGGCGTCGTGCAACTTCGTATCGTCTTTGCGGAAACCGATTCCTATTCCCGTGTAAAAATCGGACGGTATGTCGATTATTTCAAAATTGCCGGGGCTGGTGAGAACTTCGTAGCGCGCAATTATTTCGTCGCAGATCAACGTGTCAATCTCGCCGTTTTTCAAAGCATCAAGCGCGTCGGTAAATCTGGTGAAGGTTTTAATTTCTTTGGCGTTTCGTTGAATAAAGTCGTTTGTCTTGACGTAAGTTTCCGAAGTCGCGCCGGCCTGCGTGGCGACAATTTTTCCCGTCAAGTCGCGTTCGGAGCGGATACCTGCGGCTTTGCCTTTTTTGACAAAAAAAATTTGTCGGTCTTCCATGTAAGGCTTGCTGAATAAAATATACTCTTTGCGTTCTTCGGTTATGTTAAGCCCGTTCCAAATCATATCGATATTTCCGCTCGTGAGTTCGTCGCGCTTTTTGTCCCAATCAATCGGCTTGAAAACAAACTTGACGCCCATGCGCTTGCCGGTCTCTTTGGCAAGGTCAATGTCCAAGCCGACAAGTTCGCCTTTCTCGTCGCGAAAAGCCATCGGCGGAAATCCGTCGTCAATACCGATTGTGATAACTTTTCCGGCGGGAATGTCCTCACTTTGAGAATTGCCGCAACCGAAAAGAATCATCGTCGCCAGTAGCAGTAGAAAAATTTTTTTCATATGAAAACTCCCCTGCAAAGAAATTTTTGTAACGTTAAATCAGCGGTCGAATTTAATTATGTCAGCCTCAAACCATTTTTCGGAAATTTTTTTCGCGGTACCGTCGGCAACAATTTCGTCGAAAACTTTTTGGATTTTGTCGCGCAACTCGGCATCATCTTTGCGGAAACCGATACCGAATTCCGTAACGTCGCCTATTGTCACGTCAACAATTTTGAACGCCTCGGAAGATTTTTTCAGCTCGTGACGCGCCGCAATTTCGTCGACAACCAGCAAGTCAATTTCTCCGTCGTTCAAAGCCGTGAACGCGTCTTTGACGGTGCGATACGTTTTGAATTCCGCAAAAGTTTTTTTGAGTTCGGGCTTTTCGTGTATGTAAGTCTCCGAATTGGAACCGGATTGCGTGCCGACAATTTTTCCGGCGAAGTCATTTTCGGATTGAATGTCGGATTCGTCGTCCGTGCGCAACAAAACAATTTGGCGATTGTCCATGTAAGGTTTGCTGAAAATCATGTAGGTTTTGTATTCGTCCGTAATGTCGCAACCGCTCCAAATTAAATCGACAGTCCCCGTCGTTATCGCGGATTCTTTGGCGTTCCAATCAATCGGTCTGAATTTAAAAGTCACGCCCAAACGTTTCGCCGCCTCGTTGGCAAGGTCAATGTCAAAGCCGACAAGTTCGCCGTTTTCGTCGCGAAAAGTCATCGGTGCAAATTCGTCATCAATGCCGACGAAAAATAAATCGCCGGATTTTTTCATGTCGGGGGAAATTTCTTCTTGCTCGTTATCGTTGCCGCAAGCCGTGAATATCGTCGCCGTCAAAATCAACAGGACGGCAAAAATTTTTTTCATGTACAAACTCTCCTGCGCAAAAATTTTCGTGACGTTAAATCAGCGGTCGAATTTAATCATGTCGGCTTTAAACCATTTCTCGGAAATTTTTTTCGCCGTGCCGTCGGTAACCATTTCGTCAAAAATTTTTTGAACTTCGTCGCGCAACTCGATTTCGTCTTTGCGGAAACCGATAGCTATTTCTGTGGCGGAACCGATTGTCACGTCGATAATCTCGAATTTATCGGGATTCTGTCCGACTTCGTAGCGGCTCAAAATTTCGTCGCAGACAAGCGCGTCGACAACGCCTTTTTCCAAATCTTTCAGCGCGGTTTTGTAATTGCCATACGTTCTGAATTCCGCAAGGCTGTCTTTAAACGCCGTGTTTTGGTCAATGTAAGTTTCGGACGTGGAGCCGGCTTGCGTGCCGATTTTTTTGCCCGCCAAGTCAGTTTCGGAAGTGATGCCTTGCGTGTTGCCCTTCGTCACCAAAATAATTTGGCGGTTATCCATGTAAGGCTTGCTGTAAAGGATATAACCTTTGCGTTCGGGCGCAATGTCCAAACCGTTCCAGATAATGTCGATTTTGCCCGAAGTCAGTTCGCGTTCCTTGTCTTTCCAATTAATCGGCTTGAATTCAAATTTGACGCCCAAACGTTTCGCCGCCTCGTTGGCAAGGTCAATGTCAAAACCGACAAGTTCGCCTTTTTCGTCGTGAAAACCCATCGGTTTGTATTCGTCGTCAAGCCCGATAACGTAAGTTTTTTCGTTGCCGCCGTTCAACGACTCGCCGCCGCAACCCGTGAAAATCATCATCAGCAGAAACAGCATTGCCAAAAAAATTTTTTTCATTCCGGTAAACATCCTCTCACGGTGAAAATTTCGGTGCGTTGATTGTACTTTATCGGCAACCCCGTTGCAAGCGCGGAACCGTCACGGTTTAAATTTAATCAAATCGGCTTGAAACCATTTTTGAGAAATTTTTTTCGCGGTGCCGTCCGCAACAATTTCGTCGAAAACTTTTTGAACTCGGTCGCGCAACTCGGTATCGTCTTTACGAAAACCAATTCCGAATTCGGTAACGGGACCGACGGTAACTTCAGCGGCTTGAAATGTGTCGGCAGATTTTTTCAGCTCGTAACGCCCCGCAATTTCGTCGACAATCAACAAATCCATTTCGCCGTTGATTAAAGCCGCAAAAGCCTCTTTGAAATCGTGATAGGTTTTAAATTCCTTGAAAGTTTTTTTGAGATTGACGTTTTCATTTATGTAAGTTTCCGAATTGGAACCGGATTGCGTGCCGACGATTTTGCCCGCGAAGTCGGTTTCGGAATGAATTTTTTCGGTGTTGTCCCGTCGCGTCAAAACAATTTGGCGATTGTTCATGTAAGGCTTGCTGAAAATCATGTAGGATTTGTATTCGTCGACAATGTCGCACGCGCTCCAAATTATGTCAACGTTGCCCGAAGTAATTTCGGTTTCTTTGGCGTCCCAATCAATCGGCTTGAACTCGAAAGTAACGCCCATGCGTTTGGCGGTCTCTTTGGCAAGGTCAATGTCAAAGCCGACAAGTTCATCTTTCTCGTTGCGGAAAGTCATCGGTGCAAATTCGTCGTCAACCCCGACAACAAAAATTTTATCACTCGTCGAAGTGCTACAACCGGCGAAAATTATCAGCGTCAAAAACAAAATCAGTGCAAAAAATTTTTTCATCAACAAAGCCTCCTCGACGCAAAATATTTTTTACATTTTATCTTGCGGTTGACGACTTGTCAAAAATTCCCCGTCGACGGAAAAATTTCTTCGTGATATAATTCGTTCGGGAGTTGTCGGTAAAATGTCGAAGGTTGTCGCTTCGATTCGGCGCGTTCGTAACTTTTGAGTTTTAGAATCTACTTTTTCTTTGCTTGCTTGAATTGTCAAACGAAGTGCAACGGGGTAGAAAACCACACTTCCCACGGTGATTTGTAACCCAAACATTTTCGCGGTCTCTGATTTAACTGCTCAACCACTGCCTG
>JAFUYE010000098.1 GCA_017470715.1 Selenomonadaceae bacterium | reverse complement strand
GATTGAATGCATTCGTTAATTCGAGTTTTTTGTTATCAACTTTTCTTTGCTTGCCCAAAGAAAAGTTGCAAAAGAAAGGGCACCTCGCGGGGCGGCTACTCATTCGCAACCGTAATGTTTTCGCTCAATTCAGCTCGTGTCGCCGCGATATTTGCATCACGCAAATGCCGCGGCGGGGAGCCGTCATCCGTGACGGCTCCAAATCTTACAAAGTTTGTTCGGTTCTGCCGATAATGTCGTCCTGCGTCGCCTTGCTGAGCGCGTTGAAAAATGCACTGTAGCCGGCAACACGAACGATTAAATCTTTGTGCTTTTCGGGATGAATCTGCGCGTCGATTAAAGTTTCGCGGGAAACAATGTTGTATTGAACGTGATAGCCGTGCAGTCGGTTAAAGAACGTGCGAATCAGCATGATAAGTTTCTGCTTGTTTTCGTCCTTCGCCAAAATTTGCGGCGTCATTTTCTGGTTGAGCAAAACTCCGCCCGTGATTTTTTCGGTACGCAATTTCGACACGGATTTAAAAACTGCGGTGGGACCGTTTTTGTCGGCATTGTGTGCGGGCGAGCAACCTTCGGCAAGCGGTTCATGAGCTTTTCTGCCGTTGGGTGTCGCCATTGTGCCCATGCCTTGCCCGACATTCGCGCTGATTGAGGACGTGCCGCCGTAACGAATTCCGCCGATAACTCCGCGACCGTAACGCGTATTCGGATATTTTTTGATTTCGTCAAGATAAGAATCGTAAGCCTCGACAATCAGCGTGTCGACATAATCGTCATCGTTGCCGTATTTCGGCGCGTCGTTAATCAACATGTCTTGAATGCGTTGATTTTCGGGCGAAGTGAAATTGTCTTGAATCGCGTCCCAAAGTTGAGCGGGCGTGATTTTTTTATCCTCGAAGACAAGCTTTTTAATTGCGGCGAGCGAATCCGCCATATCTGCAATTCCGACCTGCAAACCGCTGATGAAGTCGTAAACGGCTCCGCCCTCTTTAATCGTCTTGCCGCGACCGATACAATCGTCCGTCAACGCCGAACATAAAATATCGGGCACGTCGCGTTCGGAAGCTTTATCAATGGCGTTTTCGACAATCGCGCTGTACTTGGTCATTTCGCGAACGGTCTTGTCCCAAACGTCCATCAACTGTTCGTAACTCGTCCAATCTTTGAAGTAACCGTAGCCCTTGGTGAAACGTTTGCCGCTGGTCATGTCGACGCCGTTATTCATTGCGCACAAAAGCACACGCGGGAAGTTGATATAGCTCATGCCGGTGCAACGATAGCCCCACTTGCCGGGAACAGCCGTTTCGACGCAACCAATCGCGCTGTAGTTATACGCGTCCTCTTCGGCGACGCCCCAGTTGATGAACGACGGGATAATAATTTCGTCGTTGTTGAGCGCGGGCATACCGAAGCCGAGTTTCATGACTTCGATACATTCGTCCATAAATTTCTTGTCAATGTTCGCGTGATAGCGCACGGTGAAATTCGGTTGCGTCAGGCGCGTTTGAGCAATGGACTGCAGGACGACGAAACTTAAATCGTTGACGGCATCTTTTTTATCGACGGTTTGTCCGCCGACAGTGACGTTCTGATACATCGGCGAACCGGCACTGCTGAGCGTGTGCGACTGCGAACGAATTTTTTGCACGGTCAAAGTTTTAATCCAAAGACACGTCAAAAGTTCCAGCGCGTCTTCGCGGGTAATTTTGCCGCTTTGAATATCTTTTTGATACAGCGGGAACATGTATTGATCAAATCTGCCGTAGCTGAGCGAATGCCCGTTTGATTCAATCTGCAAAATCACATGAATGAACCACACGGCTTGAACGGCTTCGCGGAACGAGTCGGCGGGATAATACGGAACTTTTTCGCAGACGCGGGAAATTTCTTCGAGTTCGGCTTTGCGCTTTGAATCGGTTTCCTGCGCGGCAAGTTCGGCGGCAAGTTTCGAGTAACGGAACGCAAAATTTTTCACGGCGTCGAAGACAATCAACACGGCTTTATAAAAAATATTTTTGTCGATTGAATCGGGTTGCGTCAGGTCGAGTTTCGATTTCAAGTCCCGCACGCGATTTTCGTAGCCGATTAAGCCTTCGTTGATGACGCGTTCATAATTTACGGCAAGATGAGCGTCGCCCGCATTGAGTTTGCCTTCCATGCCGAGCGACGGCAACACGTCCAAAACTTCTTCGGGCAAAAGAGCCATGCCGCGATCGTGCAGACAATTATTTTTCCAGAACGGCGCGATTTCGCGAAGTTGACGTTTGGTTTCTTCGGTAATGTAAAAAACATCGCCGTCGCGCTTTTCAAACTTGTCGAGTTCGTCAATGACAAAGCCCATTGTGTATTCGGGGAAAATCGGCGCGTTGCAATTTTTCGTTGCCTGATTGCCGACGATCAGCGTTTTGTCCTCAATGTAAATCGTCATGTTTTCGAGGATATTTTTCAGACCGAGGGCGCGTTTCATGACGGGCGGTTGATTTTGATTCGCCTTGTAAGCTTCCGTCACGAGCACGGCGCGTTCCGCGTCAATGTGCGGTTTTTGGTCGAGCGTTTCTTCGCGAAAAGCTTGCATTCGTTCAGTCAACGCCCCGAAATGTTCGCGGTTTTCCATAAACGTCACTCCTTTTGTAGGGACTAGATCGATAGTTGCTAGTGAGCCGTCATCTGACAAACTATCGATCTATCGATCTATCGATCTATCGATCTAAACAGGGACTAAAAATTTGTTGCCAACGTTCAAATGTTTGCCGTCAGCCAACACTGCAACGCGCCGATTAAGTTCGCGTCGTTGAAAAATTTGCTTGTAACCAATTCGGCTTGCGGCAATTTAAACGGACATTCGTCGTAAAAATTTTGCAACTGCCCGCGCAGGTTCGTCATGAACGCCGGAAATTTTGCGGGCTCACCGCCGATTGAAAAAGTTTCCACGTCCAAAATCGTTTGCAAGTTGAAAATCTGCGCGGCAATTTGTTTCGTGTACCAATCCAAACAGTTGACGGCTTCGGCTTCACCGTGATTGACCGCGTCAAAAATCGTCAGCAAGTCGACGGTTTCAATATCCATGTTTTTGGCGTCCGCATAACGTTGCAAAAATTTCGGGACGCCGAAACTTCTGCCGAAAAGATTTTCGTCGCCGAGATTGTTTGCGCTGTTCAAAATTATGTAGGAAACTTCGCCCGCCGCGAAATGTTTGCCCTTGTAAAGTTTGTGGTCGCGAATCAACGCGCCGCCAATCATCGTGCTGAAAATCAAAACAAAACCGTCCGCAACGTCCGACAAACTTCCGACAGCCGCTTCAGCCATTGCCGAACATTTTGCGTTGTTTTCGACGTGAATTTTCGTTTCGCAACGTTTTATTAACGAATCACGAAAATAAAAGTCGTCGTTGTAGCGAAGTGCGCCGCCCATTGCGCAATAACCGCGAGCCGAATCGATAATGCCGGGCATTGACACGGCGATACCTTGCACGTCGTCGACCGCCTCGAAAATTCTGCCGACAGCTTCAATCAGTTGTTCGCGTCCGTCTTGGGGAGTAAAAATTTCACCGCGCCGCGAAATGTTCATGAATTCATCCATGCAGGCGTAGCGAAGAAACGTCCCGTCAATGTCGACCGTCAAAACTTTCATGCCGTCACCTCCGTTGAATTTTTCTTGCATGATATTATGTTTTGGTTGGCAAGTCAATATGTTTCGCAAAAATTTTTCTTTCGTTTGCTAACAAACGATTTACATTTCAACGGGCGTGTAGTATCATGCAGAAAAATTTTTCAAGCGGGAGTGAGTTTTATGAACGCCGATTACGGGATGATTTTCAACATTCAAAAATTCAGCATAAACGACGGTCCCGGCATTCGCACGGTGGTTTTCTTCAAGGGCTGTCCGCTCAAATGCACGTGGTGCGCCAATCCCGAAAGTCAGGAACCGCGATTGCAAATTCTTTGGGACGCGAAAAAATGTTTGCATTGCGAAACTTGCGTGCGAAGTTGTCCGACGCTTGCCGTGAAAAATGTTGACGGGAAAATTTTCGTTGACCATAAAAAATGTTCGGGCGCAGGTGTCTGCTCCGAACACGGAATTTGTATCGAAAAATGTCCCGCTCACGCGCTCAAGCCCGAAGGCGAACGCAAAACCGTCGACGAAATTTTGAAAGTCGTCATGCAAGATTTACCGTTTTACGAAGAAAGCGGCGGCGGCGTCACGTTGAGCGGCGGCGAAGCGACAATGCAACCGGAATTCGCGATTGAACTTTTAAAAGCACTCAAGGCGAAAAATATTCACACGGCGATTGAAACGACGGGATTTTCGTCGCCCGCGATTTTCCGTCGCGTCGTCGAATATCTTGACTTGTTGCTGTTCGATATTAAACACTGGAACGAAACGCGTCACCGCGAAAAAACGGGTGTGTCGAACGCGATGATTTTGCAGAACATGAAATACGCGATTGACCTCGGCAAGGAAGTTTTGCCGCGATTGCCCGTCATTCCGAATTACAACGATTCGATTGAAGACGCAAAAGGTTTTGTTCGTCGATTGAATGAAGTCGGCGCGAAAAAAGTTCAGCTGTTACCGTTCCATCAGTTTGGCGAAAACAAATATTCAATGCTCGGACGCGACTACGAATTTTCGCACGTCAAAGGCTTGCACCCCGAAGATTTACGCGACTTCCAAAAAGTTTTTGTCGACGCAGGCATTGACGCATTTTTTTAAACCGCAATCGAAAAAAGAGACCGACATCCGTGTCGGTCTCTAATTTCGTTGCGCGGCAGAACAGTTTTTTTTGCAACGGAAAAAGCCCCCGCGATTAACGGAGGCTTTGGGGATTTTCATCATTGGTCGGAACGACGAGACTTGAACTCACGACCTCTTCCACCCCAAGGAAGCGCTCTACCAAACTGAGCTACGTCCCGATTACCCGCGCAGTTTACCACAGCAAAAAATTTTTTGCAAGAACTTTTTTAATGCAGGGCTTTGACCAATTCCATCAAGTTGTTAATCATTCTGTCGACGTAATTTGAAAGATTTTCGGGTTTCGCCTCGCCCGTGACAATCGGGTCAAGCGTGAAAATCTGCGCGCCGGTTTCGCGTGCGATTGTTTCTGCGGCTTTCGGTGAATATTGCGGTTCGGTGAAAATCACTTTGACGGGCAACGCGTTGATTTTGTCTATCGTGTCGGCAAGTTCCTGCGGCGTCGGTTCCGTGCCGGGTTCGCGTTCGATGACTGCCGCGATTTTTAAATCGAATTCCGCTGCCAAATACGGGAACGCCTCATGAAAAGTCACGATGTCTCTGTTCGGCAACATTGCCAGCGACAGATGCATTTCGTCGCGCAGTTCCGCCAGTTCGCCGCAATATTCCAGCGCGTGTTTGCGATAATCGTCGGTGCGTTCAGGATCAAGTTCGCAAAGTTTCGACGTAATGTTTTTGACTTGCTGAATCGCGTAAGTAATGCTTAACCACACGTGCGGATTTGGAACGCCGTTTTCGACAATCGGGACAATTTCGGGCGAATCGCTTGCGTTGATGATTTTTAAATCGGGACGTGATTCGGTGACTTTGTCAAGGAAACTTTCCATGCCCAAGCCGTTGACGACGAAAATATCCGCAGTTTCCAAAGTCTTCATGTCTTCGGGCGTCAGTTGATAATCGTGCAAGCAACCGGTCTGCGGCGGCGTCAAGTTCACGACTTCGACACCTTTCACGCCGCGGGTAACGTTGACCGTTTCAAGATAAATCGGGTAAAACGACGTGACGATTTTCAAGTTGCCGTCGTCTTTTTTTTCGGAGCCGCAACCCGTCACAATGCACGTCAAAAGAATCAGCGCAAGGCAAAAAATTTTTTTCATCAGCGATATTCCTCGGCAAGTTTTTTGAACAGCGGCAACGAACGTTCAATCGTCGAAGTTTTTATGCAGTAAGCAGCACGGAAATAACCGGGCGCACCGAAATCCGCACCCGGGACAAGTAACAAATCATATTTTTTCGCACGTTCGCAAAAAGCGTAGTCGTCCGCCTCCAAAGCTTTCGGGAACAGATAGAACGCGCCTTGAGGTTTGACGCACTCGAAGCCCGCCGCAATCAAGCCGTCGTACAAAAGTTTGCCGTTGCGTTCGTAAGGCGTGATATCGACGGATTTTCCCGCGCATTTGGCAACGACCAACTGCCACAAACTCGGCGCGTTGACGTGCGTCAAAACTCGTGCGGCACCGGCAATCGCTCCGAAAATTTTATCGAAGTCCGCGACGGAATCGGGCACGACGATATAGCCGATACGTTCGCCGGGCAACGAAAAACTTTTGCTGTAGGAATAACAAACCAGCGTGTTGGCGTAAAATTCGGGGACGTAAGGAACTTCGACGCCGTAAGCCAGCTCGCGATAAGGTTCGTCGCAAATCAAAAAAATGTCGTGAGCTTGAGCCTTGAGAAGTTCGGCACGTTTCGTGATTGTCTCACGCGAATAAACCGCACCGCTCGGATTGTTCGGCGAATTGATGATGACGGCTTTGGTTTTCGGCGACAAAAGTTTTTGGAAGTCGTCGAAGTCAATCTGCCAATCTTCGGGACGCGGCTTGACAACTTTCAGCTCGGCACCGACGGACTCAACGAAGACTTTGTATTCGGGGAAATACGGCGCAAACGTGATAAATTCGTCGCCCGCCTGAGCCAAAGCTTTGAAACAGATCGTAATTGCCGCAGCCGCACCGCTCGTGACGAAAAGATTTTTGCCCGCGAATTTTGTTCCGAAACGTTCATTGATACTGCGCGCAAGAGTTTCGCGAACTTGCGGGTTACCGGGCGCGACCGTGTAACCGTGAACAGCCGACGGCTCGAAGTTTTGCATAATTTCAATCGCCGCGTCGCGAACGAAATCGGGCGTCGGGACATTCGGGTTGCCCAAACTGAAATCGAAAATATTTTCTTCGCCGACTTCAGCCGCCCGCTTGCGACCGAATTCAAAAATCGTGCGGATAGTCGACTTTTTCGTTCCAAGTTCATACATTTTGGCAGAGACCATAAAAAAATCACTCCTGTTCAATTCGCGATTGCAAATCTTTCAATTGCAATCGATAGAGATGCAATAGGTTAAAAACAAACGCCGATAATGCGCGATTGTCGCCGTTGCCAAATTCTTCGCGTAAAATTTCATCAAGCTCATAAATCGACGTGTCGCCGTAAATTTTTGTCAGATAATCCGAACTTGCATCGAAGTACAACGACAACATTTTGTATTTTAAATCGGCGTGTTGGCGGAAAATTTCCCGCTCGCTCAAAAATTTGTCAAAGTAATCGAAGCCGACACGTAACGAACGAAAATATTTGCGGAAATAATTTTGCGGCGTGTACTTTTGATGATACAGCGAATCTTTTCGCACGCGATAAAAATTCACGACGTTTGAAACGCAAACATATTTCCTGACCGTCAGCAGCAGACACAGCGTCGCAAGCAAATCTTGAATGACGCTGTCGACAAGTTGAATATTATTTTTTATCAAGGCGTCGCGCCGAATTAATTTTGCCCAAAGCGGCCACAAATTTTGTCCGTTGATACATTGTGTCAAACGCTCGGATATATTTTCCGGAATCAAAATCGCGTCGTGAGCCGAAATATTTTTTTGATTCTCGGCAAGAATTTGCGTCAAAAAATTTTTGCTCCAAAGCTCATCCGGCACGGCGAAATATTTTTCGCAGGCGACAACATCGGCAGAAAATTTTTTTGCAACGGAATAAAGTTCCTCAAGCGCGGTCGGAGTTATCGCGTCGTCGTTATCTAAAACTAACAGATATTCGCCGCGTGACAATCGAATTCCCATGTTACTCGGAACACCGGGGTTGCCCGAATTTTTTTGTGTCCGTGCGATTTTGAGCCGTCCGCCGAAAAATTTTCTATAACCTTCGACGACCGCGACACTTGAATCGGTTGAGCAATCATCCACAATGATAACTTCAAAATTTTGAAACGTCTGCGCCAAAATTGATTCGAGACATTCGCCGATGTATTTTTCCGCATTATACAGCGGGATTATCACGGAGACTGCGGGAATTTCCATAAAATCACTCCTTGCTTTGGAGTCGCCGAATTTCGTTTTCCAGTTCGCTGATTCGGTTCTGCGCGTCAATCGCGAAATTTTGGAATTCCTGTTGAGTCCGTATCATATTTTTTTGTTGTGCATCGAAAATGCTGAAGAGAAACGGAACCGCCAAATCGTCCGTAAATTTGCGTGCCAAAGCCTCATAGAGCTCTTGCGTACTCAGTTGCATTCGCTCATTGAAAAAACGGCTTAAACAATAATCGAAATAAACTTTCACTGCCGTGTAGCAATAATCGGGATTTTCTTTCAAAACGTCGTTTTCGTTCGAGAGCTGATTTAAAGCTTTAGTCCAGCGAACAAAAGCCGAAACCCAATGCGCATTTTGTTCCGGAGCAGAACGTTTTTTTCGCGTCACCGAGTCGGAAGAATAATCTTCTCTGTAAAAATACAGCGGAATCGGAATGCGCAGGATTTTTTTTGCGTGACAGTAAAGGTGAATATTCCAAATAAAGTCGCCGCCTAAAGTTATCTTCGGAAAGACAATTTCATTTTTTGTCAGAATATCCCGACGTACAAATTTCGTCCACGGGCTTTGAAAATGACCGACAAAAAGTAGCCGATAAAGATTTTGTTTCGGGCTGTCGTTCGTCAAAGTCGGCTCGTCGTCAACGCCTTGTTCAATTAATTTTTTTCCCTCGTTGTCGCGTTCCAACTTAATCGCGTTTTCGCCTGTGCGGGCATGATAAAGACTCGTGTAAACAATGTCCGTGTCGAAGTCTTTCGCCGCAGTGTAAAGAATTTCGATAGCATTTTCCGCAATGGAGTCGTCGGCATCGACAAAAAAAATATATTCGCCGCGTGAAATTCCAAGCCCGATATTTCGCGGAACATAACCGCCGCCGCCCGAATTCTTTTGTGTACGTGCGATTTTAAGTCGTCCGCCGAATTTCGTAGCGTAACTTTTCACGACCGCGACGGAATTGTCGGTCGAACAATCGTCGACAACGATAACTTCAAAATTTTGAAACGTCTGAGCCAAAATGCTGTCGAGACATTCGCCGATATATTTTTCCGCGTTGTACAGCGGGATAACCACTGAAATTGCCGGAATTTGTTTCAACCGAATCACTCCTTCGCTAAAAGTTGCGCCACCAAATTTTCCAATTCGGCAATATAAGCTTTGTCTTGCCGCGCAGATTTTTCCATTTCGTCAATGCGAGCAATCCGTTGCATTAATTCAGCGCGATAGTAATTTGCCACGTTGAAGTTAAAAGACATGAGTGCAACGTTTTCGTCGCCGGAAAATACTTCACGTATAATCTCATCGAATTCGTGCAGGGGAATTTTGTTGTACATGTGAGCAATATAGTTGGTGATTTCCATCCATACTCTTTCCAGCACGAGATATTTTTGATCGGGATGTTGACGGAAAAATTCTTTGCCGCTCAAAAATTCGTCGAAATGTCGGAAAGACGCTGGCAATGCTCGAACATATTTGCGGAAGTACTCAAGCCCTTTTTCAAGGGGATGTGAGCCGGAACCTTCCACAATCCGATAGTAATTGATGATATTCGGCACCAGAACAAATCTTTCGGCACTCAAAGCCAATGAACTCGTAAAAACAATATCTTCGAAAATTCTATTTGCAAACACTAAATCGTTTTCAAAGATAAAATCGCGACGAATCAACTTTGACCAAACGTTCCACAAAAAACTCGTCATACACAGATCTTTAACACGCTCGAAAAAATTATTTGTCAAAAGAGTCGGCTCGGTGACAAAATTACTTTTTTTGATACCCACGGGCTCAAGTTGATTGCGAGATTTGCTGTCAGCCCATCGATTTTCGGGCACGGGATAATATTTTTCGCAGGCGACAACATCGGCGGCGAATTTTTTTGCGACGGAATAAAGCTCCTCAAAAGCAGTCAGAGTAATTGTGTCGTCGGCATCGACGAAAGAAATATATTCGCCGCGTGAAAAAGTCATACCGATATTTCGCGGAATGCCACAGCTTCCCGAATTTTTTTTTGTCCGTATCAACTTAAGTCTTTCGTTGAAAAATTTTTTGTAACCTTCGACAACCGCGACGCTTGAATCGGTTGAGCAGTCATCCATGACGATAACTTCAAAATCTTGAAACGTCTGCGCCAAAATGCTGTCGAGACATTCGCCGATATATTTTTCCGCGTTATACATCGAGATAATAACAGAGATTGCGGGTAGTTCCATAAAAATCACTCCTTGTCTTCGGTCAATTTGTGTTGACCAAGCATCGTCGTCAAGGTTTCGCGCCCGCTTTAAAAGCGGGGGAACAGCTGACGCGCCGCACCGTTACTGCATGTAAAATTTTATCGCCGCGCCGTTGCAAAAAATTTTTACGGTTCAACGTCCTCGGTTAATTTATGTTGACCGAACATCGTCGTCAAGGTTTCGCGCCCGCTTTAAAAGCGGGGGAACAGCTGACGCGCCGCAACGTTACTGCATGTAAAATTTTATCGCCGCGCCGTTGCAAAAAAATTTTACGGTTCAACGTCCTCGGTTAATTTGTGTTGACCGAGCATTGTCGTCAAAGTTTCGCGGGTGAATTTGTATTCGCTTGACGAAAAATCTTGTCTCGAATCATATTTATTCGACGGCGCGTTAATCAGTCCGCAAAACGTGTCGTAAAACATATCGTTGGTGAAATATTCTTCGCGGCGATTTTCCAGCGTCGAAACTTTATCTGGGAAAATTTTTTCGTATTCGGGCGACAGGTAGATAAACATCGGCACGCGCAACATTTCAAAGCGAAACACGTCGGGATTGTGCGAAATTTCCAAGTCCTCGCCGTGGTCGGAAAAATAAATCATAGCCTGCAAGTTTAAGTTCGCTTTCGCGTAATCGAAAATCTTCGACAGCACAAAGTCCGTGTACAAAATCGAATTCGCATAACTCGGAGCCGCCAACATCATGCCGGTGCCGTCGCGTGTCACCCATTTTTTAAATCTGCGCGGGTAGCGGCTGTTGTAGTAAATGTGACTGCCCATCAAGTGCAGGACGATAAAATTATTTTCGTTCGGGTCGACGCGGTCAAGAAACTTTAACAAAATTTCGTCCTCAAGTTCGCTGAAGTCAAAAGCGTCATCCGTCCAGTCGGAAACGTCGGCAGTTTTCGCGACGAGAGTAATTGCGCTGTCGAATTCGCCGTAGCGTCCCTGGTTGCTGAACCAGTAAGTTTTATAACCGGCTTTCTTCGCGGCGTCGACAATCGAAACGGAGTCGAAAAATTCTTTGTCGTTGTATTGACTTTGCTCAGTCAAAGCGCGTTGCAACACGGGCACGGTCTGCGTCCACGAAGCGTAAACGTTGTCGAAGATAATAAACTTTCCGTCGGCGGGCGTCAAGTTTGGTGTGTTGTCCGCCGTGACTTTGTAATCTTCGTTGAGTTTGGCATTCGCGGGCAATGTTTCAATTCCTAATTCCTCATTCCTAATTCCTAATTGCTTTTCAAGCCAAGGCGTATCGTCGAACGGAAAATTTTTGTTGTAAGCGTGCATGTAAGTTCGACTTGCGCTTTCGCCGATAACAAAAATCACCGTGCCTTTCGGATGATTCGTTTCGGAAATTTTCATTTCGGCAAGTCGTTCGTCGCGACCTTCGGAATAACGTTGATTCTGCGCGGCGTAATCGGCAACCGTGTTCCAAAGATTCGCCATTGAAGTTTGCGGAGCGTAATAAATCAGCGCGGAAAAACTCCCGACGACGACAATCGCCGCCGCAGAAATTTTTTCCGTGTCGAATTCAAATGTCGACAAAAATTTTTTATGAGCCTTGTAACTCAATCGCAACAAAAATCCCAACGTCAAAGAAATCGCCGCGAGTACCGGCAAGCCCAACATTGCAAGTAAAAATTCGCCCGCCTCGTGCCAATTCGTCATGTAAAGTGCCATCAGCGACGCCGGCGACAGACAATGCCACGTCATGCAGTAATAGACAATTTCGACAAGCGGAACCGTCCAGCAGATGAAATTCAGCACGCACATTGCCGCCGCCGCGATTGAAAATTTTTTCGTCGACGCCAATAAAATTCCCGTGCCCGTCAAGCAGATGAAAATCGCCGTGCCGACCGCGAAATCGTAATAAATCAGCGACATGAACCATTGCCGTTGATAAGTCCACGTGTACAAAAGCGGGAACGTGAAACACCACGCAAGCCCCGTCAGCAAGTTCGGCAGGTGGCGGCGGTGAAAAATTTCCGTGCGCGTCGAATATTGAATCAGCCACAACAGCGCGATTGTTATCGGTATCGGCGGCAAAAAATATTGCGGCGCGGCGGGCTGTCCGATGTCGATATAAAAAACTTCGCACAGGTAATAATAAAGTCCCGCGCAGAGTAAAAATTTTTGATTGTCCGTCATGAAGTAACCTTCGCAAAAAAATTTCACCCTTCCGCAGAAAGGCGATTGAATTTTACCTTGCAAAATTTTTCGTGTCAATCAGGGGCTGTCGGTAACTTCGATTCGGATTTTTAGATCAACTTTTCTTTGGCGGCAAAGAAAAGTTGCAAAAGAAACCGCGCCTGCGCGGCGGGCGACCGGTGCGTTATCGCGTTGAAAAGCCGTTTCGTCACCAACTTTGCCCGCAAATTTCGCATCACGCGAAATACGCGGGTGCGGCCGTCATCCATGACGGCCGTTGTTCAATTTACGGCAAGCAGGATAATTTTTTCGTTGTCGGGGAAGAATTCAAGTTCCGTTTCCAAAACCGAAAGAATTTGTTCGCGGCTCGCCAAACCCGACAAGTCAATTTGTTTTTCGCCGAAGTAAGCGAAAAGCCCCGGCAACTGTTCGCCGACAGTCCCGTAAGCAACAGTTTCCTCAAACAAAGTTTGCAGATCGTCGGCAAGTTTTTGCTTCGACGTTAAAATTGCGCCCAAGCCTTCACGCTGAAGACAAACGACGCCGTTTCTGTCGAGAACTCTGACTGCGTGTTTTTTCGTCGGGAAGATGCCGAAAATTCTTTTGGTGTACTCGCCGTCGAAAACGTGCCACTTGCCCGTTGCCGCAACTTCGCTGACATTTTCG
>JAFUYE010000097.1 GCA_017470715.1 Selenomonadaceae bacterium | reverse complement strand
GATTGATTTTCCGCAGGCGGTTGATTCGGGTCTGCAGGCAGTTGATTCGGGTCTGCAGGCGGAGTTTCGGCGGGTGATTCGGTCGGTTGCGTTTCGTCTTTAATCGGATTGAGTCCCGCTTGAATTCGCAATTCTTGTTCCTGCCGCGTGAGATTTTGAATTGTCTCGCTCAACGTCGCCGCTTTTTTCGACAGCGTCAAAAGTTGTTCTTGCCGAAGTTCAGCCGCGTGTTCAATTTCGCGAATCGTTGCTGCGTCCCGTTGCATTCGCAGTGAGCTGTAAAAAGTCCACGCGCTTGTTATCAGCAAAAGTCCCGCGCCGACAAGCACGGACGCCACGCCAAGCCGAAACATTTTCGACGACAATTTAATCACGCGGTCACGAGAGCCGCCCGCGATTGTTATCGTGTATGTTTCGACTTTGTCGGGCTGTGAATTTTTTTCGGGCTGTGAATTTTCATCGGGTTTGGAAATTTTTTCGTCGGACATTCGGTTACCTCCTCCCCAAAGTAATATCGGCTTCAAACATGCGGTTCCACGGGAATTTGACTTTCATTGTGTCGCGACCGGTGAACGCGGGCAAATTGTGTTCGGCAAAAAATTTAAGCAACTGCGCACAATCTTCCGAGGCAGTGTCACGTTTGCCGTCCAAAGTTTCGTAACGTCCGTCGCCCGCAATCCAATCGAGTTGTGACGCCAAATTTCTTCGCACGTTCGCTTGATAAGCCCAATCGTCAAGGTATCGGCGCAACAACAATTCGTCAACCTGCGCGTCAGTCATGCGCGTTGAAAGAATTCCCGTCGCCAAAGCAAAGCCGGTTGAATTTGTCGCGGTATTCCAGCCGCCGTAAGCCGTGAGTTTGAACAACAGAGCGCGTCGACGAAGTTCGTCCATTAACGCGTTGTCGGAGCCGTTGGAAAATGCCACGTCCGCAACGATGACTTTTTTGCCGCTGTCAAGATAATCTGCAACCGTGTCCGCGAAATATTTCGTGCCGCCGCGTTCGGTTGTCGTGTTGCTGTAACTGTTCGCCTCGAAAGTCAAACCGTCGGGGTTTGTATTCACCGCCAAAATAAAATCTGCGCTGCGTTCTTCGTCGGTCAAAGTCGCGTTCAACGCTTTAATCGTTCCGCGAATCGAATCGCCGATTTGTTCGTCGGAATAAGCGGGAATCGTCATTTCGCCGCGTCCCCAGTTGTACTTGACGAAAATTTTCGGGGAAGTGTTTGCACGTTCGTTTACCGCCCGCGTCAAAAGCACAAGCCCGACTTCGTCAATACCCGCCGTCGTTTGGTAACGGTCATCAAGTCCCGCGCCGTAAATCAAAAGTTTTCGACCTTCGTTGTGCGTCTGCGAATATGGCGCGTTGTCGTCACGTCCCAAAAGCAAATAATCGAACGTCTTGTTTCGGGCACAGTCAATCAATTTTTTGTTCGCGTTGAAATTTTTTTCGCGTCGACCCATCCAATCTTCAAGGGCACGATTCGGAATCAGCCGTTGCAAAAAATTGACTTCCTTAATTTCACGCGGCGTCAAACCTTCGGTTTCGTTCTTGTCCATAAGTTCCGTCAGCCGAAAAATATTCGTGCCGTAGTAACGATAATAATCCGGCTCTTCGTAGCCCGAAGCCAAACCCGTGCGCGGCGTGCGCATTATCGAACCGAAAACGTACAGCGGAATTTTTTTGTGACGCTTGCGGAATTCGGTAAACAAATCCGTTCGCGCCAAAATTTCGTCGCCATCAAAATCGTGCTTGCGCGAACCGACAAGGCTGCCGTAAATCAGCGCGTCCGACGAAATGACTGCCGCCGTAATATCTTTCTTCGCGTTTTTGTTGAGCCAATCCCAAAGTAAATCGGGGTCACCCAAATTTTCACGTCCGCCCAAAATTTCGTCCGGCGGCGACACGACCTGATAGCCGGCTTTTTGCAAAATTTCAACCGTCTGCTTGTTGACAATCGGTCTGTTGTCGTGCGGGATATACAAAATTTTCGGCTTGACGATTTTCTTTTTTGCCGAGCAATCGTCCGCCGCCGCGCAGATTAAAATCAGCGTCAGCAGGCAGGCGACAACCCGAAACAATTTCATGCTTGTCACGTAAAAAAACACACTCCGTTGCAGGAACTAGGGACTAGGGACTAGGGACTAGTTCCTAATTACTGGTTCCTAATCATTTTTTGGCGTCCCGCAAAGCACCGCGCACGTCGCCCCACAAATCGCGAACTTTGTCATAAAGTTTCGGGTCACGATAGCGCAAGCCGTCATCTTTCATGAGCCGCGACAGATACGTTTCGCATTTTTCATATTCGCCGAGCCGCCAATAAATCGCAGCGATTAAATAAATCGTCGCCGAATCGGTCAGCCCTTCGACGGGGAAATTTTCTTTGGCAAGAGCAGAGTCGTAAAAAGTTGCCGCGTCCTGCAAAAAAATTTTTTCGTTATCTTCGTCGCCGGCGTCACGATAAATCCACGCCAGTTGATGCGCGTACTTTGCCATTTTGGAAAATTTGCCTTCAACCGATTCAAGATAACTTATCGCCAACTTGAGAGCAAAAGTCGCATTTTTAATCGTGCGTTCCTCGACAAACTCCACGCCGAATTTATTTTTCAAAAGTTCGTTGCGCAAAATTTTCAAGTGGCGGTCATTCATTTTCGTCGTGAAAGTTTTTTCGTCCGCCGCGAAACCGCAATGTTCGCAAGTCCAAATCGTGTAAAAATACGGGTTGAAATTTTCGTAATGAACGCAACCGTCTTCGTCGCGTTTGAGGACGGCAAGCCGCGAACGAGTTTTGACGACACGAGTTTTTTCTTCGCAAACCGGGCAAGTTTTCTCGACCACAAAAGTTTTTTCGGACATGTCGACACCTCAGCGCAAATATTTGTTGCACAGGGCTTTGAGTTTGTCCGCCGAAACGTCCGACAGATAATCGTGCTTGAGCCGCCAACCCCAGTTCGTGCCGACGGTACCGGGCGTGTTCATGCGATTTTTGCCGTCGAGTTTCAAAATGTCCTGCATAGGAACAATCGTAAAGCGCGAATTCGACGCGTAAGCAAACTCAATCAACTTTTGGCAAACGTCATCGGGGCGACGAACGTCCGCATCAAGCAACGCGGCAATGGTCGCTTTGCTGTCGTTGTCAACGTCTTCCATGAACCAGCCGACGGTTGTGTTGTTGTCATGCGTGCCGGTGTAGGTTACGGAATTTTCGGGCGCGACGAAACCGATTCGACCGTGTTCGTTGTAGTGCAACTCGAAATGCAAAACTTTCATGCCGGGGAAGCCGCAATCTTCGCGAAGTTCGTCGACAGCGTCCGTGATAATTCCCAAATCTTCGGCAACAATATGCGCGTCGCCAATTTCTTTACGAATTTCGTTGAAGAATTTCAAGCCGGGACCTTTAATCCATTCGCCGTGAATTGCAGTTTTCGCGTCGCCGTCAATCGACCAATACGATTCAAACGCACGGAAATGATCAATGCGCACAATGTCGACAAGTTCGTAAAGCCGCTTGAAACGCAATTTCCACCACTTGTATTTCGTCGCCGCCATTTCGTGCCAATCGTACTGCGGGTTGCCCCAAAGTTGACCGGTTGCGCTGAAATAATCGGGCGGTACTCCCGCGACTTTTTCGGGATGACCTTCCTCGTCGAGTTGGAATTCTTTTTGATTAGCCCACGCGTCTGCGCTGTCCGCCGAAACGAAAATCGGCATGTCGCCCAAAATTTGAATTCCTCTGTCGAGCGCGTACTTGTGAAGTTTCTGCCACTGCTGTTCAAAGATGAACTGTTCAAACTGCGTGAACAAAATTTCGTCCGCAAGTTCTTTTTTGAGCGTCGCCAAAGTTTTCTTGTCGCGCTGTTTGATTTTGATATCCCATTCAATCCAGTACGCGCCGCCGTGTTGACGTTTAATCGCGGCGAACAATGCGTAATCGTCGAGCCAATAACTTTGTGCCTTGCAGAAAATTTTAAACGCCTTGTCAAGTTCGGTGTCGGTTTTCAAACGCGCTTTGAAGTTGACGAAAGCTTTTCTGAACGCGGCGTCTTTGATTTTGGCAACGCTGTCGAATTCAATCCATTTGGACTTGCCGAGTTTGAGCGGAACTTTTACGTCCGATTCGTCAAGTAAACCGTCTTCAATCAGCGCGTCGATTGAAATTATCATCGGGTTGCCCGCGAACGCTGACGGCGATTGATACGGCGAATAACCGTAGCCGACGGGATTGAGCGGCAGAATTTGCCAGATTGATTGTCCCGCCGCCTTGAGGAAATCGACGAACTCGAACGCCTCTTTGCCCATGTCGCCGATACCGTATTTCGACGGTAGGCTTGTCGGGTGCAAAAGAATTCCTGCGCGTCTGTCGTAATTTTGTTGTTGCGGGACGTGATGCAACAGAATTCCTTCAAGCGGCTCAAGTTTGAACGTAACACGTCCGCGAGCCACGGGGAATTTGCGTTTCGGATTATCTTCGTCGAAGGCGTCAACAAAAACACCGTTGGCAAAATCGCTCACGTCGAAGCTGACTTCTTTGGCGCGGCGCGAACGGTTGAACGCGACAAGATAAATGTCGTTGTCCGCCTCGTGTCCGAAAACGTCATGACCGTTGCGAATGACGCGGGCAAATGCAACAATGTCGCCTTTCGACGGAAGCGGCAAAAGTTCGCCCGTCTGCAATGCAAGTTTTTCGTTGCGGAGTTTGATGAATTTTTTGTACGTCGCCAAAAGTTCGCGGTCGCCGCCGTCCCACGGATACGGTCTGCGGTTCGTCGGATCTTTGAAGCCCTGCATACCGAGTTCGTCGCCGTAATAAATGCACGGGACACCGGGATAAGTCATTTGCCACAGAGCCGCCATTTTCAAACGCGCTTTGCCGAGCCGTTCGTGTTCGGCGTCCAATTTGAAACGGGACTGCTCAACTGCGGGCATTTGGTCATAATACGGAGCCTCGCCGAAAATTGTCACGGGGCGCATGATGTCATGACTTGCAATCAAATTCATCATCGCGTAGAAATTTTCTTTCGGATAATTTTCGCGCAAACTTTCCATGCGCCGCATACAAAGTTCGCCGTCAATCTGTCCCAAAATGAAATCGAAGATGTGAGCACGGAGCGGATAGTTCATCGCCGAATCCATTTCGTAGCCGCACAGATATTGCCGCTGAACGCCGTAAGCGATTTTGTTCGAGGCGTCTTCCCAAACTTCGCCGATAAGAACTGCATCGGGATTAATTTTTTTCAGTTCGGAGAAAAAGAGTCGCGAAAATTCTGCGGGCAATTCGTCGATAACGTCGAGTCGCCAGCCGCTGATACCTTCACGCGTCCAGTGTTTCAACACGCTGTCTTTGTTGCGGATGATAAAGTCCATGTAACTTGGCGTCGTTTCGCGAACGTTCGGGAGCGTGTCGAAATTCCACCAGCTGTCGTAGTCGGTCGGATAATTTTTGAAACTGTACCAATCGTAATACGGCGAATCTTTGGATTGAAACGCGCCGACACTGTCATATTTGCCTTTGCGGTTGAAATATTTGCTGTTGGAACCGGTGTGGCTGAAAACGCCGTCGATAATGATTCGGATACCTTTCGACTTCGCAACGTCAATCAGGTGCCGAAAATCTTCATTCGTGCCGAGTATCGGGTCAATCTTGTGATAATCGCCCGTGTCGTAATGGTGATTGCTTTCCGATTCAAAAACGGGATTGAAGTAAATCGCGGTGATTCCCATGTCTTTGAGGTAGTCGAGTTTCTTTTCGACGCCGCGCAGGTTTCCGCCGAAAAAGTCATACGCGATAATTTCTTTCGTGTCGGGGTCTTTGAAATAAACGGGATCATCGCTCCAGTTCGCGTGAAAAACCGCGCCTTCTTTTTCGACGATTGCATTTCCGTCGCGATAAAATCTGTCGGGGAAAATTTGATACATGACGGAATGTTTAAACCAGTCGGGAGTTTTCGCGCCTTTTTGGTAAACGGTAATTTGGAACGCGGGCGGAACATGGTCGTAGAGTTCGCCGACGCCGCCCAAAAGTTCGGGATTGTTGCCGTAATAAAAAGTTCGTCCGCCGGTGACTATTATGAAGTAATACCACAGCAAGCCGCCTTTGTCGGGCATTTTCACGGCAATGGAGTAAAATTTTTCCTCAGATTTTTCGTTGTCGCGTGTCGAAAGGTTTGACCATTTTTCGCCGGTACCTTCAACCCACGTGTGCAACAGAACTTGCCGAATGTCGTTGACTTTTTTGATGCGAATGCCGAGCCGAACGGTTGAGCCGGCTTCTGCCGCGCCGACGGTCGAGCGATAGTAGATGTTTTGCGAATTGTGTTCAATGTCTTTTTTGTCCATGGTGTTATCATCTCCTTAAATTGTTGTCGCTGTACAAAATTGAAACTGCAATTAGGAACTAGGAACTAAGAACTAGGAACTAGGAACTAAGAACTAGGAACTAGGAACTAATTCCTAATTCCTAATTCCTAATTCCTAACTCCTAACTCCTAACTCCTAATTGTTTTTGCGCCAAACGCGTTGAGCAAATCCAGATAGTTGCCCATTTCGACGAAGGTATCCCAGCGCATGTTTCGTTTCAAGTCGTTCATTATTTGGCGAACGAAACTCATGCAATTTTTGCGAATGTCTTCGACGACGGGATACGGCAGCGACAAAATCGACGGCAACGAATTTATCATCAACATTGTTTCGGCATAAGTCATGCGGCTGAAATGTGTACGGTGAGCGGCGCGAAGTGCGGCTTCTTCCATGAATTTTCCGCGATTGTCTTTCGGGTAACGACGTTTCAAAATTCCCGCCAAAGATCTGCACGTCAAAAACAGTTCAAGTTTGCCTTCGTAAAAATCTTGCGGAACGTCCGAACGCACGGCAGGCAAAATAATTTGTTCGAGCGTGCGGAAATAATTTTCGCGCTCAAATTTTTTCGGCGGTGTATAACTTTCGGCGCGCAGTTCGCGATAAAGATGGATGTCGTCGTCAAATTCGTCGTTGCGGTCAAGTTGCTCAAAAATCGTTTCGTCGCCGAACAGCCCGATAAATTCTTCTTTGGACTTGATGTAATGATTGACGACAATTTTATCGCTCAAAACCGGTTCCGAGCCCCAATGCGTCACGCGACCGCCCGCGCTGTTGACGGCAAATTTTCCGTCGAAAAAATACGCGAAATGCGGATTGACAATGTAACGGATATAACGCGGATTTGCAATGGTTCGCACGAAAATATTTCCCGCAGGTTGAACGCCTTCAGCCGGCGCGACAAACCAGTCACGCGGAGCACGTCGAGTGAAACGTTCGAGCACGCCTTTGGAAAAATCCGCAGTTTCTTGCCCGCTTGAGCCGAAAACTTGTTGATTGACGACCAAAGCCGCCGCACGTTCGTCACGCGACAAAATTTCGTCCGCGACTTCGGCAATGCTCTGTTCGGTTTTCGGGAACAAAAATTCGTCCGCGTCGATAAAAGCCATGTATCGTGTTGTAAAGCGAAATCTGCGCGCCGCGTCGTTGTAAGCGGGAATTTGCATCAGTTCGCCCTGCACGGGAAAATAATCGACCAATTCATCTTGCACGTAAGGTTTCAAAATTTCGGCGGTCTCGTCAGCCGGTTCGTTGTCGTACAGGAAAAAATGATCGACGCCCGCCGCCAAATGATAATCGAGCCATTCTTTCAGGTAACGTCTTTCGTCCTTGCGCAGGAACGTCACGACCGACAGGTCATGCAGAAACAATTTTTTGTCAACCATAAAATCACCTCAAGATTAAATTTAACATGCGTTGCAAATATTTGATGTCTTTAAGTTCCTTCCACGGGCGCGAAATTTTTGCCGACTCCGCCATTGCGGGCAAAACTTTTTCCGAAAACACTTGCACGATTTTTTTTGCCACGGGGAACGGGCGCGATAAAATTTCGGGCAGTTCGTCAACGAAAAGTTGCAAGTCCGCGTAAGTCAAAGCTCCGTCCGTGTTGAGCGTCTGATAAATCCAAACCAGCGCGTATTCTTCCGCCGATTTGTTTCCGATTTGCGTCTTGAAAACTTCTGCCAACTTTCGACACGTCAAAAAAGTTTCAAGCTTGCCCGCGAAAAATTCTGCAGGTGCATTGAACGGCGATTGTTGCGTCAACGTGTCGACCAAAAATTTTTCAACGCGACGAATTTTATCGGCGTCACTTTCGACGAAAAAATTTTCTGCGCGGGCGGCACGATATTTCAAAATCCCGTCGTCGAAAACTTCATTGCGGTCATTCGTATCGAAAATTTCCATCGTGTACGGATTTGTCGCCCAACAAGCCGTCGTGCTACCCAATCTGCGCGAAACGAATTCTTCTTTCGACTTGGTGAAATAATGATTCACGACGAGTTTGTCCGTAACAATGGGAAAACTTCCCGCACTGTAAGTTTCAGCACCATCAGAATTTATTGCCTTGAAATCGGAAAAATAAATTGCATAATGCGGGCTGAAATAATAATCGACAAGTCGCGGATTGACGACAGATTTTATAAAAATATTTCCGCCTTTAAAACCATCTTCTTTAACGAAAATCCATTCGTTGGTTGCGCGGCGCGTAAAACGTTCCAATACATCGCGTGAATAATCTGCCGTTTCGTGACCGTTGGAGCCGAAAATTTGCCAATTAATTCCCACGCCTGCAACATTGGGATTCCGCGACAAAATTTCGTCGACGACTTCGACAATACTTTGATTCGTCTTCGGGAAAATAAATTCGTCCAAATCGATGAACGCCATGTATCGGCAAAAAAATTTGTACCGATTCAACGCGTCGTTGTAAGCGGGCATTTGCATGAGCTTGCCCGACCAATCAATCAACGTGACCAAATTCGCTTCGACGTAAGGTTGTAAAATTTTTTCGTAATCGTCGCTTGAATCGTTGTTGTAAAGGTAAAAATGTTCCGCGCCCGCCAAAAGATGATAATCAAGCCATTCGCGGAGATACGGTGCCTCGTCTTTGAAAATCGCCACGACTGCCAAATTGTAAGAGAATAAATTTCTGTCGACCACGTCATCACCTTAAAACTAAATTCAACAAACTTTGTAAGCGTTGAAGATTTTTAAAGTCAGCCCACGCGTTGGAATTTTTTGCTGTGTCAAACATTGCGGGCAAAATTCTTTCCGAAAACACCTGCACAATTTTTTTTGCTGCGGGGAACGGGCGCGACAAAATCTCCGGCAACTCGTCCGCAAAAAGTTGCAACTCGGCGTAAGTCAAAATTCCGTCCGTGTTGAGCGTTTGATAAATCCAAACAAGCGCGTATTCTTCCGCCGATTTGTTTCCGATTCGCGTGCCGAAAACTTCAGCCAACTTCCTGCACGTCAAAAAAGTTTCAAGTTTGCCCGTGAAAAATTCTGCGGGCGCGGTGAACGGCGGTTGTTGCGTTAAGATGTCGACCAAAATTTTTTCAACGCGACGAATTTTGTCGGCATCATTTTCGACGAAAAAATTTTCTGCGCGGGCGGCACGATATTTCAAAATCCCGTCGTCGAAAACTTCATTGCGGTCGCGTCGAGTAAAAATTTCCTCGTTCAAATAATTAATCGAAACTTCCGCACGTCCCTTGTTCACTTTGTTTAAAAATTCTTCGCGGGATTTCGTGTAGTAATGATTGACGACAATTTTTTTCGCGGTGACGGGGGAATTGTCGCTGCCGAAAAATTTTTCGCCATTTTCGTTAACGGAATAAAAACCCGCAAAATAATTTGCGTAATGAGCACTGCCGAAAAAATTTGCACGGCGCGGATTTATCACGGATTTAACGTAAAGATTATCCATCGGGATTTTTTTGCCGGTTTCGTGCCAATCGCTCGGAGCGCGTCGTGTGAAACGTTCAAGTACGTCTTTGGAATAATCCGCCGTTTCGTGACCGTTGGAGCCGAAAATTTGCCAGTTAATTCCCAGAGCCGCCGCAGTTTTATCACGCGACAAAATTTCGTCGACAACCTCAACGATACTTTGATTCGTCTTCGGGAAAATAAATTCGTCCAAATCGATGAACGCCATATATCGGCAAAAAAATTTGTACCGATTTAACGCGTCGTTGTAAGCGGGCATCTGCATGAGCTTGCCCGACCAATCAATCAGCGTAACCAAATTCGCTTCGACATACGGCGCAAGAATTTTTTCGTAATCGTCGCTTGAATCGTTGTTGTACAGATAAAAATGCTCAACGCCCGCCAAAAGATGATAATCGAGCCATTCGCGAAGATACGGTGCCTCGTCTTTGAAAATGGCTACTACAACCAAATTATACGGGAACAAATTTTTGTCCACGTTGTCACCTCAAAATTGAATTTAAAATCTGCCGCGTGAAATTCATGTAATAAAGTCCGCCCCAATTTTGCGCTTGTTTCAAACTTTCGTCAATCAGCGGGAAAAGTTTTTCGTCGACCAGCCGCAAAATTTTTCGGCACAGCGGAAACGGACGCTTGAGCAGCGCGGGCAATTCGTTCAGCAAAAGTTGCAATTCGGCATAATTGAACGGGTGCCGCGTCACGAAACTTTGATAAATCCAAACCAGCGCGTATTCTTCCGCAGTTTTATTTCCGATTCGTGTTCCGAAAACTTCCGCCAACTTTCGGCACGTCAAAAAAGTTTCGAGTTTATCCGTGAAAAATTCCGCAGGCACGTCGAACGGCGATTGTTGCGTCAACGTGTCAATCAAAAATTTTTCAACGCGACGAATTCGTTGCTCATCATTTTCCAACGAAAAATTTTCTATGCGAACGTTGCGGTATATCAAAATATCTTCGTCGAAAACTTCATTGAGGTCAAGCGAATTGAACAATTCTTTTGTGTACGGTCTGACATTGGCGTTGTCGGCAAAACCGCGACGATCTTTTCGGCTGAATTCTTCAAACGATTTTGCGGCGTAGTGATTGAGCACAATTTTTTCGACGAGAGTGCCCGCAGTCCTGTAAGTTGTAACTTTATTGCCGAATTCGTCGACGGTGAAATTTCCGCCGAAATGCGTTGCGAAATGCGAACCGGCAAAAAATTTCATACTGCGCGGGTTGCCGACAATTTTAACATAAGGTTCTGAAGTTTCATCTTCGTCGGGAGCGCGTCGAGTGAAACGTTCCAAAACTCCGCGTGAATAATCCGCCGTCTTTTGACCGTTTGAGCCGAATATTCGCCACCTTATCGCCAAAGCCTGCGCACGATTGTTTCGCGACAAAACTTCGTCCGCGACTTCAACGATACTTTGATTCGTCTTTGGGAAAATAAATTCGTCCAAGTCAATGAAAGTCATGTATCGGCAAAAAAATCTGAAACGATTTAGCGCGTCCAGATAAGCGGGATTTTGCATCGCCTTGCCCGACCAATCAATCAGCGTGACCAAATTCGCTTCGATATACGGCGCAAGAATTTTTTCGTAATCGTCGCTTGAATCGTTGTTGTACAAATAAAAATGTTCAACGCCCGCCAGCAAGTGATAATCGAGCCATTCGCGAAGATACGGTGCCTCTTCCTTGAAAATCGCCGCGACCGCCAAATTATACGGGAACAAATTTTTGTCGACCATTTTGTCACCTCAAAATTGAATTCAAAAGTTGTCGCGTGTAATTTAAATCATTGACTTCTTTCCACAGTTCCTGCCACGTGCCGGAAATTTTGGCGGATTTTGTGACGGAAATCATTGCGGGCAAAAATTTTTCCGAAAACAATTGCGCAATTTTTTTTGCCACGGGGAACGGGCGATTTAATAAAGCGGGTAATTCGCTCAGTAAAAGTTGCAACTCCGCGTAAGTCAAAATTCCGTCCGTGTCGAGCGTTTGATAAATCCAAACCAGCGCGTATTCTTCCGCAGATTTATTTCCGATTCGCGTTCCGAAAACTTCCGCCAACTTTCGGCACGTCAAAAAAGTTTCAAGCTTGCCCGCGAAAAATTCAGCAGGTACGGCGAACGGCGATTGTTGCGTCAACGTGTCGATTAAAATTTTTTCAACACGGCGAATTTTATCGGCGTCATTTTCCAACGAAAAATTTTGAGCGCGGGCGGCACGATATTTTAAAATCCCGTCGTCGAAAATTTCATTGCGATTGTAATTGTCGAACCAGTTCAAAGAATAGCCCGCCAAAACATCCGAACGCCCGCGATTAAATTTCGCCAAAAATTCTTCGTGCGACTTTGTGTAGTAGTGATTGACGGCGATTTTGTCGGCGGTTACCGGCAGGTTATAAAATTCTTCGACGAAGTTTCCGGTTTCGTTGACGGCACGAAAACCGACGAAACGTATTGCGAAGTGCGGATTGTAAAAATAATTCACTGCACGGGGATTGGCGATTGTCTTAATCAAAACATTTCCGAGCGGCTTATCGTCGTTGCCTTCGCAAATTTTTTCGGCGGGCGTGGGTGCCCAATTTTTTTCTGCGCGGCGTGTGAAACGTTCAAGCACACCTTTGGACAAATTCGCCGACTCATGACCGTTGGAGCCGAAAATTTGCCAGTTGACAGCAAGAGCCGCCGCAGTTTTATCACGCGACAAAATTTCGTCGAGAACGTCAACAATGCTTTGATTCGTCTTTGGGAAAATGAATTCGTCCAAATCGATGAACGCCATGTATCGGCAAAAAAATCTGTAACAATTTAACGCGTCGTTGTAAGCCGGCATCTGCATAATTTCGCCCGACCAATCAATCAACGTGACCAAATTCGCTTCGACATAAGGCGCAAGAATTTTTTCGTAATCGTCGCTTGAATCGTTGTTGTACAGATAAAAATGTTCCGCGCCCGCCAAAAGATGATAATCAAGCCATTCGCGGAGATAAGTTGCCTCGTCTTTGAAAATCGCCACGACCGCCAAATTGTACGGGAACAAATTTTTGTCGACCATAAAATCACCTCGCGGGTTATTTCAGCAAGTTTCGCGTCAACCCTTTTATTCGACGAAAAAATTTTTTTTGCGCCGTTGATTATGCCTGCGTATTGCGTTATAGTTAGCTACACTTTCAAAAATGTTTCATCTTACAGAGGAGTTATCATGAAAAAATTTTTTTACTTGACGGTAATGTTGTCGCTTGCGATTTTTACGGGCAGTTGCAGTGACGAATCAAAAAAAATTGACGCGAACGACATTCCGACCGAAGTTGCGACGGGAAAAATTTCCGAGCCGAGAGCCGGCGACAAGCCCGCCGATAACAAAACCGGCGAATCAAAACCCGACGACGCGAAAATTGACGAATCAAAGCCCGACGATACAAAGCCCGAAGTCAAACCTACTTCAACGATTCAAGAAGGCAAAGATTACGTTGTCGCCGACGATAATTTTTCAAATCTTCAGCTCACAGATCCGACAATTCCCGTCTACGACAAATATACCATTTGGGAGCGGCAGGAAAAAGGTTTGCCCGTTGCTTTGCCGGAACTTGCGCCTTACGAAACTGAGTCCGTGGTTTATCTGACTTTCGACGACGGTCCCGACGACAAGGTTACGCCGCAAATTTTGGACATCCTCAAGGCTGAAGGCGTCAAGGCAACTTTTTACGTCTGCGGCAACATGGTCGATGCCAATCCCACAGTTTTGAAACGAATTTTTGACGAAGGGCACGCGATCGGAAATCACAGCTACAATCACAATTATAATCAACTTTATGCCAGCCCGTGGAGTTTCATGGAGCAAATAATTCAAACCGACAACTCGATTAAAAATATTATCGGCGTGCGACCGTTTATCATTCGTGCGCCCGGCGGAGCAAGCGGCATGTTCACCGCGAATTTTTACACGATGGTTGCTGATTGCGGTTACGTCGAACACGATTGGAACGTTTTGACCGAGGACGCCACTCCGTCACGACCGAACGCGTCACAGCAAATCAACAACGTCCTGAAATATTTGGGCGACCAACCGCCGCGCACGGTTATTTTGCTCATGCACTCGAACGGCGACAAAACCGAGACCGCAAAAGCTTTGCCGGAAATTATTCACTTCCTGCGCGATTGGGGCTATAAATTTGGTGTCGTCACGCCAATGACGCCGCAACCGTGGTAAGTGGTTAGCGATTGTTCGTAAACTGCCGAAGTGTGTTGCTTCGATTCGGCGCGTTCGTGACTTTTGAATTTGTTTTATCAACTTTTCTTTGCTTGCCCAAAGAAAAGTTGCAAAAGAAAGGGCACTCCTGCGGAGAGCTTGGTCGTTCGCCGGAAAAATGTTGTCGGCAACCCGTACCGCTCGTGCCCGCAAGTGAAACATCCATGTTTCAATTGCGGGCGAGGCCGTCATCCTTGACGGCCTCATAGTTCGACATTGGTAATTTACTGACAGACCCCGGTGGTTAGTGATTTGTGGTTAGCGAATGATGAATTCATTTTTAATCGGGTTGCAGTTTTTGACGCGAATTTTCGTCGTGAAACAAACCGTTTGGACTGAAAAAAGTTTCGGCGAGTCTGTGAAATTTTTTCCTGCAGTCGGTGCGGTACTTGGAATTTGTTGCGCGGGAATTGTTGGCGTGCTGAATTTTTTCACGTCGGGAAATTTGCCGTTGCTTACCGGCACAATCGGATTCGCGTCGTTAATTTTGTTGACGGGCGGAATTCATTGCGATGGGCTTATGGATTCGGTTGACGGTCTGTTTTCGGGACGCGAGCGCGAAAAAATTCTTGCAATCATGAAAGACAGCCGCGCAGGTTCATTCGGCGTCGTGTCGATGATTTTAATTGCGGCTTTGGACATTTCGGCGTTAAGCGAACTTGCAAAATTTTCGACGGCAACAATCTGCGCGGGAATTTTTTCGGCACCGATAATCGGGCGGCTGA
The DNA here is from genome assembly GCA_017470715.1 of Selenomonadaceae bacterium. Lineage (GTDB taxonomy): Bacteria > Bacillota > Negativicutes > Selenomonadales > Selenomonadaceae > Quinella. The sequence goes on along the minus strand of JAFUYE010000097.1, from coordinate 5,513 downwards.
TGATGGTTGCGACAATCGGAAAATTTCCTTACGCACGACCTGAAGGCATGGGCAAAGCGTTCGCGCAATTCACCACCGGTAAGACGATAATTTTCGCGGCAATTCAAGCGACAATTTTTCTTGCGTTGCTGAACTTTGTCGACGTGAAATTTTTTGTGACGGCGTCGGTTGCAACTTTGGGCGCATTGTTCGTGACGTGGCGATTCGCAAATTTTTCAACGGAAAAAATCGGCGGCGTGACGGGCGACATTTACGGTGCGGTAACAACTCTGTCCGAAACGTGCGTGCTGATAATTTTCGCGTGCGGTACGTTGCTTTAACAAAAAAATCCCCCGCAATTTCGCAAGGGAAATTTTTTTTGTGTCAATGTGCTCACCGATTATTTAACAAGATTGTCGAAGTCTTCTTGCGGGACGAGCGTGACCAATCCCATTATCGCCAAAATTTGTTCGAGTGCGACGCGGGCGGTCGAAGTATTTTTGACAACGAAATCAACATCGCGCCAATTTTCAAATTCGCCGGTCTCCTCGGCAGTTTCGACGTAATAACGAATTTCGTCGTTGAGACAACCCGAACGAAGCAATCTTTCAACGAAAACAGCATCGTCAATCATCAAATAAATCGTCACGAGATCTTGATTGATAAATTTCTGCAACTGTTTGATAGCGGCAGGGTCGTGCAAAATTGCAATGCTGACTTTGTGATTCGAGTAAGCGTCGAGCACGTCCGCCTTGCGCAAGCCGTAATTGTTCGCTTGATAAGTGTTGTTGACGATAAGTTTTTCTTTGCGGTAGTCTTCGCTGCTCACGGTCTTGTAAAGGCGGCGTTTGTAAGCGTAACGTTCGTCGAAAACGCGGGTCGTGATTGTCGGAATGTAATGCACGCCCATTGACATAAGCTGAGAAACCATCGTCGACTTTCCGGACGCGTGCGGTCCCAAGAACGCGTAAATTTTGTTGTTCGCCATTGAAAATCCTCCTTAAAAATTTTTGCAATGAATTTCGTCGCAATTGTTCAAGCAGTGCCCTTCAGTTGTCACAAATATTCGTTGGCAAGTTCGTAAAATCCTTCAATCGACATAAACTTTTGCCTGCGCGACGGGACGAAAAATTTTTTAGCGCGACGAAAAATCCGCTGAAATTTTTTGTTGCAAATTGCGTTGTCAACGGTTGCAATTTATGTTTTAATAACCACGAAAAATTTTTTAGGGGAGTGAGTGCCGTGAATCTTAAAGAAGCGTTTCAAGCGCAAAACAAAATCGGAAGCCTGTTTGACACCTTGAGCATGTACCTTGACGACGAAAAATATTTTACCGGCGTCACGGAAAAACATTTTCGTTCCAAAGCGGCAGAAGGTCAGCACGACGAAAAAATCAGCATCGTCGTCGAAGACAAATATCCGCCCGACAAAATTATCGATTTCATGTTGTTTCTGATTGACGAGCGTGAAAAAATTGCGCAGGCGATTTACGCGGCGAAAAAATCCATGAATTTCGATTTGGACAGCGCGGTTGACGTGAACAAAAAACGCCATAAAGCACTTGATAAACTGCGTGCGCTTTTGCAATTCAAAAGTTCGAGTCTCATTGAAAAAAACGCGGGCGTCGGCTACGTTTTCAACAAGGAAGGCAACCAGACGACTTATCGCTACGACATTGAGCGCGTCAAGACGATTGATTTCGATCGCAACCGCGTCCGCAAGCTGATTAAAAAGTTGCAGAAGAAAGCCGACAAAGTTTCCAACGAAATTGATGCCGCGCTTTTGTCGACGAACGTAGCTTACAAATTGCCTTTCGACGCGCACGCGAACGGATTTGAAATCTTGGAAGAATTCGTCGAAGCTTGAATTTTAACCGTTGCGCATTACGTCTTGCGCATTGATTGAGCGAAGCCGGTTCAGGTGCAGATGAACTAAGATGCTGCATATTTGTTTCCGAGGAAATGGAACGCTCATGTAAACAGGTCGGACACGCTCGCCGCGCAGTTGACCGAATAAAAAATCGTCACGTGAGCACGCAAGTTCGACAATCGCAAAATCTTCAACTCAATCTTGCACAAGTTCACAAAATCAAAAAAACGCCTCCACGGGTCACCGATGTCAATGTCGGCTTTTGACTTGTTCGTTGAGTCGCTTTCGGGCGGCGAATAGGCAACGCTCTTTTGATGTGCAAGACGTAGTGCGCAACGGAAATTTTTTTGCGGAATAATTTTTTCGCGGAGGGAAGTGATTTTATGGACGCATTGATTTTATCGCGACTGCAGTTCGCAATAACTACCGTGTATCATTTTTTGTTTGTGCCCGTGACATTGGGCTTGTCAATCTTCGTCGCGCTTCTGGAAACGTGGTATGTCAACAGCGGCAGTTACGAAGAGCGAATCAAGCTCAAAAAGCTCGTGAAGTTTTTCGGAACAATTTTCCTGATTAACTTCGCAATGGGCGTCGTGACAGGTATCGTGCAGGAATTTCATTTCGGTATGAACTGGTCGGAATACGCTCGTTTCATGGGCGACATTTTCGGCGCACCGCTTGCGCTGGAAGCTTTGACGGCATTTTTTATCGAGTCGACGTTTATCGGGCTGTGGATTTTCGGTTGGGACAAACTCAGCGAAAAACTTCACTGCCTGTGCATTTGGATTGTCGCGTTCGGCAGTAACCTTTCGGCGTTTTGGATTTTGGTTGCGAATTCGTTCATGCAACACCCCGTTGGTTACGCGATTGAAGACGGTCGCGCAGTAATGACAGATTTTGTCGCGTTAGTCACCAATCCTTACGTTTTCGGCGAATATTCACATGCATTTTTCGCGGGCATAACGACGGGCGGATTTTTGGTTATCGTCGTGAGCGCGTGGAAAATTGCAACGGACGACAGTGTTTCGCGTGAAATGTTCGTTCGTACACTTCGCCGCGCAGTTTTGTACACGTTTGTCGGACTTTTGGGCGTCATGGGTTCCGGTCACATGCACGCGCAATATTTGGCGGAAGGTAACCCGATGAAACTTGCATCTTTCGAGGCCCTTTGGGAAACGGAAAATCCCGCGCCGTTCGCCGTCGTCGCCGACATTAATCAGGAAGCCGGTCGCAACGATTTTGAAATTTTAATCCCGAAAATGTTCACGTTCATGGTGCATAATTCGTTCGAGGGCGAAGTCAAAGGCATTAACGATTTGCAACGCGAGGCGCAGGAAAAATACGGCAGCGGCTATTACATTCCCAACGACGTTCGCGGCATGTTCTGGAGTTTCCGCATAATGATCGGTTCGGGCGGCTTGATGTTGCTGATTGTTTTTGCGACGGGATTCCTGGTATTTTTCAAGCGCAGTCAAATTCGCGAACACCTCTGTTGCTTGAAGTTGATGCCGTTACTTTTGCCGTTGCCGTTTATCGCGAATTCGGTCGGCTGGTACATTGCGGAGGCTGGTCGTCAACCGTGGATTGTCGTCGGCTTGCAGAAAACGGCGGTCGCAGTCAGCCCGAATTTGTCCGCAAATGAAGTTTGGCTTACGTTAATCGGTTTCACGGCAATTTATCTGTTTCTTGCAGTCTTGGCGGTCTTCGCGGCGGTCATGTTCATTCGTCGCACGCATATCACCGAAGAGGAAAATTAATTTTTTCGCGGGAGGTCGATTGCCATGAGAAGCAGACAAAACGTTATGTCGGTTGAGGCGCGTGTCAGCAACTTGGAAACCAAATTTGAAGCGTTCATGCGTGCGCACGAAGACTTCAAAACCGAAATGCGCGACCGTGACAATCAACGTGCGGCGGAGATTCGCGAACTGCGACAAAAGCACGATGCCGATATGAAAGATATGAATCAGCGGTTCTATGCGAAGTTCGATGTAATGGACGCGAAGTTTGACCGGCTCGGCGACAAAATTCAAAACATGGTTATCGCGGCAGTCGTCGGCTTTGGAGCGATAGCGGCGGCGGTCGGCGGAATTGTTTATGCGGCACTGAAGTAAGTCCGGTACAACACTTTTTGCCGTAATGTCGCGCTGAAAATTTTTCTGCAGGGGAGTGAGAATTGTGGACTTAAATATCATCTGGTTTATTTTGATAACGGTGCTGTTCACGGGATTTTTTATCCTTGAAGGTTTCGACTACGGCGTCGGCATGATGATGCTCGGTCGCCCGAAAAATGAACGTGCGCAATTTGTTCGCGCAATCGGTCCGGTTTGGGACGGCAATGAAGTTTGGATGATAACTGCCGGTGGTGCGACGTTCGCGGCATTTCCGCACGTTTACGCGACGATGTTCAGCACATTTTATCTTGCGTTGTTTTTGATGTTGCTTGCGTTGATTATGCGCGGCGTTGCGTTTGAACTTCGCGGGCAATTCAAAGCGGCGGACTGGGTAAACTTTTGGGACTTCGGTATCATGTTCGGCAGTTTCGTACCGGCATTGCTTTGGGGCGTTGCCGTGACGAATCTCCTGCGCGGCGTGGCGATAGATTTTCAAATGCATTACGTCGGAACTTTTTTGGACTTGCTCAATCCGTGCGCACTGGCGGGCGGAATTTTCTTCGTGATGTTGTTTGCATTTCACGGCACGAATTTTTTGCTGATTAAAATCGCGGACGAAGGTTTGTTGCACGAACTGCGCGATAAAAGTTTTAAACTCGGCATTGCAACGCTGTTTTGTTACGTGTTGTTCGCGGCGGCGGCGGCTCACGATACCGACATACTCGCGAAACTTTCGACGGTAATTTTCCTCGGACTGTCAATCGCGGCATTAATCGCAAGTTGTGCGGGCGTGAAATCCGGTTGCGGTTGCAAGGCGTTCGCGTCGTCGACGTTGGCAATCGCGTTTTTGACAATCGGATTTTTCAACGCGCTGTTTCCGCGAATCATGGTTTCGAGTTTGTCGCCCGAATGGAGCTTGGACATTTACAACGCCGCATCGACGCCGCATACACTGTTGCTGATGACGGGAGCCGCGTTGGTGTTCGTGCCGATTGTGCTTTGCTATCAATTCTGGTCGTACAGAGTTTTCAAAGCCCGCGTGACGCCGCAAGATGTCAGCTATCATTGAGTTAAGGGATAAGTGGTAAGAGACAAGGGAAAAGTTTTTTGCCCGCGTTGTGAACTTCGATAAAAATGATTACTCTGTTTGAATTAATCAAGTCCAATAAAAAAATCCTCGGCAAGATTGCAGTTTGTAAACTCGTCGAAGGATTTTTTATTTTGTTGACCGTGAAATTTTTGGTCGAATTCATTGATTCGCCGTCAGAAAAATTTTTAGCGTTGACGTTCGGATTTTTCGCGGGACGAATAATTTTGTCGGGCATGACGGAAAAATTTTTCGCCGAATTATCAGCGGATGTGCAAACCGAATTCCGAAAAAAAATTCACGCGCAGATTTTTATCGACGAAATTTCTGCGGGCGAACTGTTGACGTTGACTTTCGACGCGCTTAAATCGTTGGACGAATTTTTTCTAAAAGTCGCGCCGCATGTTGCCTCCGCAATAATTTTTCTGCCGACATTTTTAATCTGCGCGGCGTTCGTCGATTGGTTG
>JAFUYE010000096.1 GCA_017470715.1 Selenomonadaceae bacterium | reverse complement strand
TGCTAAGATGTTTGTAACTCATGGTATTTCCTGCCTTTTTGAATTACAAACATTTTAGCAGGATACCGTGAGTTTTTCATCTGTTGCACTTGGATTGTACATTCGCGTGTCCAAAGAAAAAGTAGCAAAAAGAAAAGACCCTCCTGCGCGGAGGGCGTTAGTCGTTCGTTGTAAAAATGTATCGGCTACGCGTGCCGCTCGTGCCCGCGAAATTTGCATCACGCAAATACCGCGGGCGGAGCCGTCATCCGTGACGGCTCCTAATTTCGCGTCGTGTCGATTTTTATGCTGCGGCGTTCGTCGAAAGTGTGTAATAAACTCCGCGACGTGCCATCAAATTTTCGTGCGTGCCTTCTTCGGTAATGTTGCCGTGTTCCAAAACCAAAATCCGATTGGAATTTCTCACGGTCGCCAATCTGTGGGCAACGGTTATCGTCGTGCGATTTTCCGAAAGTTTTTGCATGGCGCGTTGAATTTGTCTTTCGGTTTCGTTGTCCAACGCAGAAGTTGCTTCGTCCAGAATTAAAATTTTCGGATTGCGCAGGAACATGCGAGCGATTGCCAAACGTTGCTTTTGTCCGCCGCTGAGTTTAACGCCGCGTTCGCCGATAAAAGTGTCGTAACCGTTCGGCAAAGCTGTAATGAATTCGTGCGCTTCGGCAAGACGAGCCGCCTCGAAAATTTCTTCGTCCGTTGCGTCCGGTCGCCCGTAAGCAATATTGTCGCGCACGGTCGCCGAAAATAAAAACGTGTCCTGCTGAATCATTCCGACTTCGCGGCGCAGACTGTCTGTTTTGACGGTTTTAATATCGCGCCCGTTGATTGAAATTTTTCCGCCGTCAAGGTCGTACATACCGAGTAACAGTTCGCACAACGTGGTTTTGCCGCCGCCGGTCATGCCGACAATTCCGACGTGTTCGCCCGCCGCAATGCTCAAATTAAAGTCGTTGAAAATCGGCGGATTGTTTTCGTAACCGAAATTCACGTGCGAAAACTCAATCGATTGTTCGTCGATATTTCCTTCGATTTGTGCGACGCGTTCAACGGACATTTCGCTTGATTCGGGCAGGTTCATCAATTCGCGATAACGGTCGACGCCCGCCATGCCGCGTTGATAAGTTTCCGTTAACATCATCAGCTGAAAAACGGGACGCATGCAAAGCATCATGTACAGCAGGAACGCAACCAAATCGCCGACGGACATCAGCCCGAACGTTATCAACGCACCGCCCAAAACGATTATCGCCAGATTCATGACGTTGGAAAAAAAATCAACTCCGCCGTGAAGTTTGCCGACGGTTTTAAATGACGTTTTCTGCACGGACAAAAGATTTTCGCCGACACGAATCATCTTGTCGAGTTCGCGCTCTTCCGTGTTGAAAATTTTCACCAGACGAATTCCCTGCAAACTTTCAGCAATTTGTCCGCTTAAGTCGCCGGTGTTTTCGCGTGCCTGCATGAAAAGTTTTTTCATGTTGCCGTTGAGATTAATCGTCGTGAAAGTTTTTATGACAAGCAACGTCGTCACCACAAGCGCAAGTTGCCAATTCAGCCAAAACAAAAGCGCGGTCGAGCCGAGCAAAGTTATCACGCAGGTAACGAGCAAGTGCGGGATTGCGAACATTAAATTGCCGACTTCCGAAATGTCGTTGACCAGCCGCGACAAAAGTTGACCGCTCTGCGCGTTGTCGTAAAACGAATAGCCCATTCTGAGCAGGTGGCGGAAAAGTTTTTCGCGCATGTTGAATTCGATTCGTGCACCCATGCCGCGTCCGACGACTTCGACTTTGTAATTCAAAAAATAATTCGTCGCGTAAACGATAAGGAGTGCCGCCGCCGTCAAAAGCATTTCCGTTGAAATTCCGTGCGGCAAAAGTTCATCCATGAGCCGGCGAATCAACATCGGTGACGCAAGCCCGACGCCCGCGCAGATTAAAGATCCGATTGCCACGAACGCGAAACTTTTTTTGTGCGACGCGTAGATTTGAGCGAAAAATTTCAGTCTGTCCTTGACCACGGCAAATTCCTCCTCACGCAACAAAACTGTTAATGAATAATTTTTTCGTCGTTCTCGTCAACCGCGTCGTTCTCGTCAACCGCGTCGTTATTGTCAACTGCGTCGTTATTGTCGACTGCGTCGTTATTGTCAACTGCGTCATTTTCGTCGACTTCGTTATTTTCGTTGACTGCGTTGTTCTCGTCTTCTTTGCCTTCATTTTCCAAGGCGATTGTCAATTCTTTCAGCTTATCGCCGATTTTTTGGAATGAACATCTCAAATTTTCGCGTTCGTCTTCGCTCATGTCGTCGAACAACGATTCGTAAACGGGTCTGCTGTGCAGAAACTGTTCGCCTTTTTCGGTCAGCTCGACGATCAACGAACGCTTGTCCCGCGGCGACCGACGACGCGAAATGTAGCCGTGAGCTTCAAGTTTCTGCAACAGTTCGCCCAAAGACTGCGGACGCATTTCCATAATAAATCCGAGTTCTTTTTGGGTGACGGCGTCCAGGTGACTGAGTGCCTTCAAAATTCGCCCTTGACCGTGCTTCGGGTCAATGCCGCCGAAATTTTTCAGGTACCACGCCATATGATATTCGTGCATCAGGTGATGCATTTCCAAAAAAGTTTCTGCCAAATTTTCCGTGCCGTCCATTTGCTGCACCTCCGAAAATTTTTTCAAGTTGCTTGCAGGAAAATAATACAAAGTACCCTAAAGATAGTCAAGGGGGGTTGTGATTTTTAACCGAAGCGTAAAAGGCAATTAGGAATTTGTAATTAGGAATTAGTAATTGTTGACGCGGATTTAATTCCTCATTGCTTTTCAACCACCGCCGTGAAATTAAATTTCCGTTAGATATCTTTCAATCTGCCCGTGTTTGTGCTAAGCTGTAACAAAATTTTTGGCGAAGGAAGTCGAAAACACAACGGGGAGATTTTAATGGAGATGATTACCAAAAAATTTTTCGGGACGCGCTTCCTGGCCGTTGCGATTTTCTTCGGGATGAGCGCGTCGCAAGCTCACGCTTATCAAACAGAAAATTTGTACGTGAACGGCAAGCCCGTGGTCGAACTGAATTTTTTCAACGGCGGCGAATTCAGTTCCGAAATAAATTTTAACGCCAAACTTGTCGACGCTTCTAAACTCGGTGCGGATTATTGGAAAAATATTCTCGGATTGCGCACGGTGACGCCGTGGCAAATTGCTTTCGTCACGAGTACGCAACGAACCGTTGACGGAAAAACTTTTTCTTTCGACGCGGCGGAATTCACTTCCGAAAATTATCTTGCGCAGATGATTCAAGGCGGTCGAACGCTTACGCCGTTTGACATGGAAAATTTGGCGGACACGGAAATTTCGGCGGATGAAGTTTCAAGTTTCCTGCAAGAAAATTCGCCGTCGAACGACGCGGCTTTGTCTTACGTGACGATTGGTCGAAATTTGGGCGCGAAACGTGACGACGCGATTAACGGCTGGTATGTCGACGCCGAAACAATTTTGCCAATGAACGAACAAGCGGCTGATTTTGTCGGTGCGCTCCGTTTGGAATTGGCGCGTTCACTCGGCGTGCAAGTTTTGCTTGACGGTACGAAATTCAGCGAAAATATTTCCGACCCGAACGCGTGGACTTTGCATCTTGTCGACGTGAACGGAAATTACGCTTCCGAAGGTAAAAAAATCGTCACAAGCGCGGAACTCGGCAACCGTGACGCGGCGGATTTTTTTGTTGCGGACAAGACGATTTATTTCGTCGGCGAAAATGTTTCGGAAGTTTTGAACGGCGCGACTTTTAACGGCGTCAGCGGAATTCCGATTAACGCTTGGGACGGCAAAAATTTTGACGGTGTGCAAACTTTGATTCCCGGTTTGATGACTGCGTTGCCGTACAAAAATTATTCGACGTTCACCGAATTGGAACTTGCCGCGTTACAGGACATCGGCTACGATATCGACAGAAAAAAATTTTACGGGCTTTCGATTTACAACAGCAACTCAACCGTCGACAACACGAACAATTTCACGAGCGACGAAGATCTTGCTGTCGGCTTGCACATTTTTGGCGCGAACAATACCGTCAACCAAAGCGGCAAAATTAATTTGACGGGCACGGGTGCTGTCGGAATTCGCGTCGACGGCGAAAAAAATAATTTGACAATTCCCAGGGGCACGGAAATTTCTTCAAGCGGACTGCGCGGCAAAGGTCTGCTTGTTTCCTACGGGCGCGAACACAATTTAACGGTCGACGGAAATATTTTTGCGACGGGCAACGGCGGCAACGCTGTCGAATTTAATTTCGGCTCAAACGCTCTCGGTGCGGGCGGCGAATATCGCGGCTCGTACCTGCGTTATCTTCGTTACGTCAACTCAAGCGGCACAATCGTCAACGCTGAAAATCTTCCGCTCACAATGACGGACGGTTTCAACTATTCGGCGAACGAACTTAACGGCGCGTTGGTCAACGACTTCAATCTTTCGGGCAAAATTCAAGGCACGAATAACGCAATTTACATCGGCAAAAATGCTTTCGTCAGAAACATCAACGTCAATTCGGGCGCGCAGATTCTCGGCGACATAACCAGCGACTGGAAAAATTTCACGGCGGCGGACGGATTTTCGACCGTGCCCGTCGAAATTCAATACGACGGCAAAAGTTACGACGCGGAAAAATATATTCCCGACTTGGCGACGAATTTGAATTTCAACGCTGATTTAACTTATGACGGAAACATCAACGGCGCGAACAATATCCGAATGAACGTCAACGAAGGCACGCTGAACTTTTCCGGCGCGGCAAATATTTTGGGCGTCGAAGTCATGGGCGGCGCGAAACTTTTCGGCGGAACTTTCACGCTCAACGATATGCGCTTTGACATTGCGGACGGTTTCACGGACTTGACGACGGGCAAATTTATCAACCACGGCACAATCGGCGCGGGCTCCAAAGATACGAATTTGGTCATCAACGGCGATTTGATTTCGGACGGAATTTTGCAAAGAATTTCCGGCGGCACGGGCGGAAAAATTATCGTCAACGGCACCGCGAATATCAACGGCTCCACGATTACGACGGACAGCCTGTTACCCAACGAGACCGAAACTGTTTTAATCGCGAATTCAATCACGGGCAACATTGCCAATCCCGTCGGCTCACCGGTGAAACTTTCGGCACTTTTGCGGGCAACGGGCGCGATTGTCGGCAACACGGTCACCGTCACCACTTACGAGGAAACGACTTCACTGCCCGACCTCAACGGCGAAGAAAGTCAAACTCTCGACGCGATGAACAACATGTTCGACAATCTTTCGGGCGACAACCAGCAAACCGAAATGACGACGTTTTTTAATTTGGACGAACCTTCGACCGTGCAGACGCTGAACGAAATTGGCTCGAACGATTCCGCGCAGATTATGAGTGTCGCACAACAAAATACCGCCGTCGACCACATGATTTCCGACCGCATCTCGAAAGTTTTCGCTCCGGACTTTGTTGACATGTTACCCGACCAAAATTTTTCACGCGACACGGATTTTAACGGCGACTATGTTGAATTGAGCGTTCGCCCGAATAATCTTGCGGACGGTGATTCGGACGCGCCGCCCGTCAAAGTCAAAGTCAAAGTTCCCCGCAAACGTCACGAAAATAATTTCTGGCTCAACTACATGAAAAATTGGGGCTCGCTCAACGGCGGCGGCACCGATTACCACGGCTCGGTTATCGTCGGCGGCTACGATAAAGCTTTCGGCGACCACGTTCGCGCAGGACTTTTCGCCACTTACGGGACAATCGGTTACGCTGCAAAATCTTCGCGGGCAACGGTTTACGATACGCGAATCGGACTTTACGCCGGCTATCATAACAAACAAAGTGACGTTTATTTTTATTTGAACGGCGGGCAGTTGCGAAACTCATTGCATCGCGGACTTTCGGCTTTGGGTTTGTCGACGAACGCTAAATATAAAGGTCACATTGTCGAACTCGGCGGCGAATACAAATACGACCTCACGCCGAAAAAAATTTGGCACGTCAGCCCGTATGTAAATTTCCAAACGTCGTACCTGCGACAAGACGGTTATCACGAAAGCGGCGCGGGAATTTACAATCAGCACGTCGAGAGCAATTCCAACACGTACTTTGCGGCGCAGGCGGGACTTGACTTCAAACGTTATTACAAGCGCGGAATGTTCGGCTTCCGTTTCGGCGTCAAACACGGCTTTACGGGCGTCGACCCCGACTTGAGAATCAGATACGAAGGCGACGGCTCAAACAGTTACCGCTTGCGCAACGACCGTGACAAAACGCATTTCGTATTCAGTCTGCGCGGCGAAAACGAATTTGCACGCGGCTGGTCAATCGGCGGCGAAACGGAATTCCAAATCAGTAAAAACGACCGTGACGTTACGGCATCAATTATGTTAAGGAGGACTTGGTAAATGGCAGACTCTGCAAAAATTTTTATCGTTGAGGACGAAAAACCGATAGCGCGACTGTTGCAGTTGACGCTTGAACGCGAAGGATTTAAAACTGCTTCGGAACCGAACGGGCGACGCGCTTACGAACGGATTCTTCAGGAAAAATACGACTTGGTTTTGTTGGACGTGATGTTGCCCGACATGGACGGCATGGAAATTTGCAAACGCGTGCGCGAAGTTTCCGACGTGCCGATAATCATGTTGACTGCCCGCGACGAAATTCGCGACAAAGTCGAAGGACTTGATCTCGGCGCAGATGATTACGTCACGAAACCTTTTGCCGCCGAAGAACTTTTGGCACGGATTCGCGGTGCTCTTCGTCGACACACCGAACGTGTGCGCGAGGCGGAAGATACCCGCTACGTCGTCAAAAACATGATTATTTATCCCGAACGCTACGAAGTCACCGTAAAAGGCGAACACGTTGAGTTGACGCACAAAGAATATGAGCTGTTAAAATATCTCGTCGAAAACAAACGCAACGTTTTGAGCCGCGACCAAATTTTGCAGACGGTTTGGGGTTACGATTACATTGGCGATACAAATGTCGTCGACGTTTACATCAGCTATCTGCGCTCAAAAATCGATGACCGTTTCGGCGAAAAATATATCTACACGACCAGAGGCGTCGGTTATGCGATTAAGGATTAATTCCGTGCGTCGACAAGCTCAAGAAAGTTATTTGCGTCAACAACGATTCGTCAACGACGTAAGTCACGAACTGCGCACACCGCTGACGATAATTCGCGGCTATGTCGATTTATTGGAAGCTTGCGGAGCAGACGACCCCGCAATTTTCAAAGAGGCTGTAACGTCGATAAAAAATTCCGCGCAGAACATGCAAAATCTCGTTGAAAGTTTGTTGTTCCTTGCCCGCGCCGACCAAGGCGACCAACCGTTGACGAAAGTGCCCGTCGATTTGGACGAACTGATAAAACGTTTAATTGAAGACAGAAATTCGCCGCGTGTGCAAGTTGCAAAATTAATGCCGTGCAAAATCCTCGGTGACGCGGAATTTCTAAAGAAAATGTTCGCCGCATTTCTGGACAACGCACTGCGTTACAGCCCGCCCGACAAGCCCGTTAAAATTTCGATGACGACTGCGGAAAAATTTGCGACGGTTCAATTCATCGACAAAGGTATCGGCATTACTAAAGACGATTGCGGAAAAATTTTCGACAGGTTTTATCGCACGGACAAAGCACGCACGAAAACGGGCAGCGGCGAAAGTTCCGTCGGGCTCGGACTTGCCGTAGCGAAATGGATTGCCGACCGACACGACATCGAAATTTCCGTTAGGAGCAAACCCGGCGAAGGCTCAACTTTCACGCTGAAGATACCGACAATTTAAAAAGCCCGCTCATTGAAGCGGGTTTTTTTGCGAAAAATATTTAGCCTCCACAAAACGTTATTGATTCAACATATCGGATTGTTAATGTCTGCGTCTTGTCTGAGTTAATGCTTTGTCTGCAGATTTTCATTGAAAATCGCCGCCGTATCTTCTTGTAATTTCTGCGTGTTATGCGTGTAAAGATTTTGGGTGGTGTTGACGTTCGCATGACCGAGACGACCTGCGACACCGGTGGGTTTCGCGCCCAGCTCTATCAACCGCGTTGCGTGAGTGTGACGGAATGAATGGGCGTTTAATCCTTCGCGCTTCAATATCTGCGAGAAGTGGTTTTTCAAAATCATTTGCCCGTTATCACGCGTGCAAACCAACGAAACTTTTTCGCCGTCGAGAGTAGATAAACTTTTCGACCGTCTTTCGATATGCCCGTCGGCTTCGCGGTAAATGTGAACGTAACTGCCGCCAATTAACTTTTCGTTTTCGGTTTGTTGTTGCCAACGTTTGAGTTCGCCGAGCAGAAAGTCACCTACAACAACGTAACGATTGCTCGATTCGGTTTTGAGCGTTGTGAAAAAAAATCCGCGTTTGGCAATGTAAATTATCTGCCGATGAAGATTAATTTGTTTCGCCGCAAAGTCAACATCTTGCCACGACAAACCTAAAATTTCGCTGATACGTGCACCGGTATGATAAAGCAACAACAGCGGGATATACAGCGGCGTTCCAAACGGATATTTTTCGAGGAGCGAGCTGAACTGTTCGGGCGTGATAATATGACGCTTGACGATATTTTTAGGCGCGTTTTTCGGAATTTCGATATAAGCGGCGGGATTTGATTGAATAAGTTGTGTCGGATAAACTGCGTATTTTAAGGCGGAGTAAATCAGGGTGTGCGTATTGGTTAAAGTGCCTCGCGATAAACCTGTTTGCGTGAGTTTTCTTATCCACTCGTTGAGCATTGCCGGCGTCAGTTCCTGTACTTTAACTTCGCCCAAATACGGCAGGATATGATTCTTCAAATGCGATTGATACGTCTGCATTGTGCTCGGCTTAACTCTCATCGCGACAAAGTTATCAAGCCACGCGGTCATAAATTCCCTGAGCGTGATTTTTTCGCTCGTGATGCCGATATTGCCGTGCAGATAATCATTGTACGCCGCGACACCGGCTTTATACGCTTCGGTTTTGGTTGTGAAACCGCCTTTTTCGACGACTTTGCGCTTGCGGGTTCGTACCTGTGCCATCAAAATCACCTTACAAAAAAGAAATTCCCGTGTAAAAGCGTTGACATAAAAACCCGTTGAGTCGATAATCAATTGAAAAGAAACAACGGCGGCAGTCATCAAAAGTTTAAAAATCCCAAGACCGGTGACACAGCAGTTATCCCGGCGCATATTGGAAAAGACATGCCACAATACTTCGTCAAAGAAATTTATCGGCAACTCGGATTAACACCGGACTATTAAAAGCAATCGGGCAGGTACAACGGAACAAACAAAATCCTGCCCCGACTTTACAATATAGAGGAGAATTTTCATGAGACATTACTACCCTGCCGTTTTTATACCCAAAGGTTGTGAGCTGAAAGGCTACACTCTGCGATTCCATGATATTAAAGGATGTTTTACTCAAGGTGACGACTTGAGCGACGCAATGTTTTGGGCTGTTGACGCGATTGGCACGTGGCTTGACGGACTTGACGAAAAAGATTATCCCGCGCCGTCGAAAGTTGCCGACGTTGACTTGAGTGATTATCCCGATGATGCCTTCGTCAATGTCATTGAATTCGACACGGAAAAATATTTTCACACAATCCGCTACGAGGCGCACAAAGCCGGACTAAACATTAAGCAAACCGCTGAACTTTTGGATGCACCGTACCGCACGGTTCAAAACTGGTTTAACGGCACGCGCCAACCTGCACCGTGGCTCGAACGCCTCATCGTCAAGGAAATTCAAGCCGCCGCCGAATAATCGAAATTTCGTCCCTCCCGAAAGAGGAGGGCTTTTTTTATTGCGCAGAAACGTTCGAATTAAAGTTGCCGCCGTTGATATCGAAATAATTGTTTCCGTTGTACTTTTTCTGCGTAACGACAGAATTGGCGGAAGAATTCCTTGTGTTGCGGGCGAGCAACCGGAGCCGATTTATCAATCCTCTGATAATTTCTTTGTCGCCAAGTTCAAGGGTACGCCACTTCTCAAGCAAATCCAATTCTTCAGCCGTAGGCGGAACATACGTGCGGTCACAGTTTTCGTCGCCCATGATGAGGAGCGGCGACACCCTGAGCACTTCAGCCAGTCGTGCGATTTTGTCTCGACGCATGTTATCGATGTCGCCCGATTCCCAGCGTGAAACTGTTGCTTCGGTTACGCCCACAAAAATTGCTACTTCCCGTTGAGTGAGTGAAAGTTCGGTTCGCCCGTTCACGCAACGTTTTTCCGATACCGTTTTTTTCCATGCTATCATGTGCTCTCGGTTTACGGATAACGCCGTGACCACCGCCATTGCGTTGATTGTAGCCGTTCGGAACGGTACATTTCAAAACTTTAATCCAAAAGCGTTCGCGGTCGTTGGCTTGTGCTTGAGTTTCGCACGTTTCGATAACTTCAATCGTGAAGTTTTCAAGCCCGCATTGCGTCACCGAGCGGCGAATTTGCTTTCGAGTGTTGAAGAACTCACTTTTCAATCGGTTGACGCGTTTGACCGACATACGGCTTGTTATAATCAAACGGCTTTCGGCGTGCGAACTTATCAAGCGAATTGCGGCGAACTCAATTTTGTCGTCGAGGACGTCTTTAACGCGGGCAAAAAAGTTACTGCGGGCGGCGATTCGGTCGTCCTTTGCGGCAACAACCAACACGGTAGCAGCAATCAAATCAACGTCAATCGAAACGGTCGCTGAACGCAACGAGTACTAACGGCGTTTTAAGGAGACGATTTACATGACCGAATTGGTTTTTCTCAAAGGCAAGCAACCTGTGACGACTTCGCTTATCGTCGCGGAGAAATTCGAGAAGTTACATAAAGACGTGCTTGAAAAGATTCGTTTTCTATCGGCGGAAATTTCCGCTGATGTCCCGATTGAAGGGTTCAGCCCGAAATTCATTGCAAGCACATACAAAGATGTTGAAGGCAGGGTGCAACCACTGTATTTGCTCAACCGCGACGCTTTCACCGAGCTTGTCGGCAACCTCAACGGGAGAAATGCCCGCGTCTGGAAACGCAAGTATCATGAAAAAATCCTTGCCGAAAGACAATCCGCCGAGTGGCAAGAAATTCGTTCCGAGACCAAACGCGGCTACAAAACCTTGTCGGCGGCGGTGCACGAACTTTACGAATTCGCCGTTGCTCACGGGTGCAAGGCGAGCGAAAAAGTTTTCTACATAAACTTCGCCAAGCTCCTCAACAAGACCTTGGGCATTGGTGCCGGCACGCGTGACGAACTTGCGGCGTGGCAACTCTACGAAGTCGAAAAGCTTCAATTCATTGCGCGCACGGTTATCGCGGGACTGCTTGCTCAAGCAACGTAGATTATCATCTGCCTTACAAAAACTGCAAGGCGGCGTTCGAGGCTTATGCGCAGCTATCCTATATCAACGAAAGATTATTGCTTGCTCAAAGAGGATTAAGCGATTGAACACTTTGGATTTGAACGCGCTGGAAAAATTTATCCGCAGGGCGCAAAAACTTCAAGCGATAGCCGATGAACTTAAGCCGTTCCTTGAACTCGTCAACACGCTTGACGGCAAAGACTTCGCGACACCGACCGACAAACTGATTCGCGCACATGAAGCGGCTCAAATTTTGGACGTCGGCAAGGCGACAATCGGCGAATTCGTCAAGGCGGGCTTGCTTACTCCGCTGTACGTCAATTCCGACCAACGACGTTTTTGGCTCTCGGAAGTTATGCGCGTCCCGAAAAAAAAGCCGTGGCGCATCGGAGATGAACAAACATAATGAAATTTCTTGCTTTGCTCGCGCTGATGACGTTCGCGACAACGCTGACCGCGTCGGTGGTTGTTTTCGACGAGCCGCCCGCGTTTATCGGTTACATACTCGGCGCATTCACCGGCTCAGGCTGGAGCGGAATTATCACGTTGTGGATGCGGAGGTGTGAACGTGGCTAAATGTATCGCTTGCGGCAAGGAATTCAAGCCGCTCAGCAGTCGCCAAAAAACTTGTTCGCTCCAATGCACGCACGTCGTTGCGACAAGCGAATTTCACTACAAGCGACCGAAAAAATCTTCACCGCCCGCAGAAAAAATCTGTCCGATTTGCAAACAAAAATTCACGCCGGCAACAAAGCACCCGTACCAAAAATATTGTTCGGCGAATTGCCGCGAACGTGCACAAATCGAACGCGCCAAATTAAAAACGTGGTTTATCACCGAGTGGGAAGCGTGGAAACGTGACTCCGCCGCCGGTAAAACTCAATCGAACTTGAGGAGTGACTGACTTGACGCCCAAACAAAAAGAAATCGAGCGCAAATTTCAAGGCGCGTTAATCGTGTTCAGAGCACAGCTTGATTTTTTGCGCAAAGAAAGACTCAGCGACAACAAAAGCTACAGCGCGGCGGATTTGTACGGAAACGCGATTGAAAACGTTATGGACGTTTACAAAGACTGGCGTAAACATCTCGGCGAATCTGTGAAACTTTCTCCGTCGGCTCTTGCCCGCGAACTTCGGTTGCTTGCCGACAAAATTGAACAGGAGTGATTTATTTGCTGATTGTGAGCGACAGCCCGTTGTGCGGTGCCATTAATCTTGACGCCGTGTCGCTGTTCAATGCCGAAGGCTCAAAAGTGCAGTTCATCAGCAAGGGTCATCGAATTGAACTTGACTGCGGCGACAACATTGCGGCGATAGTCACGTACAAGAAAATCATTTCCGCGTATGTCGCGGGCGAAAAAATTCTTTATCTGAAAGACTTTAGGAGTGATTGACTTGAGGTTTGGAAAATCACCGATGTTTATGCTGATTGCGGCTGCTCTCGGCGTTCTGGTCGCTTATGGTTTCCCGACTTATCTCGTTTGGCAACAAAACAAAGTTGGTGAGGCAGAACTTGCCCGCGCCGAACAAAATCGCCAAATTGCAATTCAGGAAGCCAAAGCCAAGGAAGAATCAGCAAAATCGCTTGCCAACGCCGAAATTATTCGTGCTCAGGGAATCGCCGAAGCCAACAAAATCATTGGCGACAGTCTCAAAAACAATGACGCGTATATTCACTATCTGTGGATTGAGGCGTTGCGCGAAACAACAAATGCCGTCGTTTACGTGCCGACCGAAGCCGGAATTCCGATTACCGAATCAACCCGTTTCATCAAAAAGGAGTGATTCAAATGTTCATACAACCGCCATTGAAAATTAACTGCGACGGCTTGAGTCAAAAACTCGTATTTGAACTTGCCGACCGTTTGAGTTTGCATTTCGTCAACGTTGATGTTTTCGGCGAAACGATTTACGCGTCAAAACCGCTGAGCAATTTTCATTACGACCAGGCGTGGAATCTTATCGACGCGTTCGGCGTCACGACAATTTAGGCGAGAGACCTCCTTTACATAGACAGTCAATCGCAAGGTTGACCACTGCCGAGCGCGGTGCCGGAGTAAATCGTTGCGCGACGGGTGTGAGCCTTGTACCCAAGGTTCAGCATTTGGATTTTCCCCCTTACGTCACTTTTGTGGTTACAAGGTGCCGTCGTCGACTGCCGGAGCTTTTGGCGGCGGCAAATTCCCTTGTACGGTTGACGGTTGCTCGTGA
>JAFUYE010000002.1 GCA_017470715.1 Selenomonadaceae bacterium | reverse complement strand
TCAGGTTGCGAATTATCTTTTCGCCACGCTCTGACTTTGGCTTGTGCGGCGGTTTTCGCGCTGCGAAGTCGTTGCAAGAAATTTTGGTACGTTGCGCCGAAAAAGCTGTAATATTTGAAGTGACCGAGATATTTTTGATTCGTAACGTCTTCGGCATCGAGCGCGGTAATTTTTTCGAGTGAATCAATCCGAACGGCGGCTGATTTTAAATCTGATAATAAATTGGCGTCGATAATGCCGTTCTCTTTTTGCCAACGTTCAATCTGCGCGGCTTGTTTATCGTCGGCGGGCGTTTCGGCGTTAATTTCGGGCTCCTGCGCGCAAATTTCGGTATGTTTGGCGTCTGCGGGTACCGAAAAAACTTCGTCGTCGGTCAACGTGCCGGCTTGTGCGGCGTCGTAAATTTCTTTGATTCGGGCTGAAAAATTTTCGGGCTCTGCTTTCAAAAATTCGTTGGCGTCGTTGTATTTTTCGGAGAGCAAAACGCCGATTGCGTCGTGACCGAGAGCTTTTAGCGCGTCAATAACTTTGGGCGTCTTTTTGATACCTGCGGCGTCGTTGTCGAGCATGACGACGAAAAATTTCTTGCCGATTTCATCAGCTTTAAGGCGGCGAGCGTGTTTGCGCGTGACTTCGGTGCCCATCAAAGCAACGGCGTTGACGTGCGGGATTTTCGAGAGCGAAACAATTCCGTTCGCCTTGATAAATTCTTCGCGGATTGACGCAAAATAAGTGCTCATCACGTCGAATTCGCCTTCGTGCACAAAAATAATCGGATCGTTGCTTTCGATTGCACGTTTGTAATTAAAAACGGGCTTCGGAGCGGAACTGTGCCATTTCGGACGCAAAACGTCTTTTTGTTCGTCGGTAAGTTCGTCCTCGTTGCCCGTGAAACGCGCAAGAAAACTGTATGGCGACGCGGGCACGATAAAAGCGGGCGTGTGCGCCTTGCCAAATTCGTCGACGTGACCGCACCAAAAATATTCGTAAACATTTTTGGGAATTCCGCGATAAAAACCGTCGTGCCGATTCATGAAATTTTTCAAGCCCGAAGCGGCAAAGCTGTAAAACCGCGAGTAATCTTTAAGTTCAGATTCGTCAATGTCGTCGTCCGCGTCGTCGAAAATTTCAGGTTTGGCGGCGGCGTGCGGGCTGTGAACCGTGCCGCTTTCGTCGATTGAAATGCCGAACAATGTGGCGACTTGCTCAAGAGCTTTCGGAAAATCTTTTGCGTCGGTGAACTGTCCTTTGTCGTTGACGGAATAATTCAGCGCGAACTTTGCCGCGAGCGAAATATTGTCCCACGTGCCGCCGCAAACAAAGCAGTACCATTCGAGATGGTCACCTTTCTGCGAAAGAAATTTCGGCATAATGCCGGTGCCGTCGGAGCCGCTGCCGTTGTTGCATTCGGGGCAGATGTAACCGCCGCGTTTTGCCGCTTTGAGCCCGATTTTTACCGCCACGGTGTCAGGGTCGACCATGCGCACGGCGTTGCGGATTTTTTCGCGTTCCTCTTTGGTGATGTAATGTTTTTGTACGGGGGCGGGGTGTGCGTCACTGCGCAATACCGGTTGCTTGTGCCAATCGGGACGATAAACCGATTTCAGTTGTTCGACGCGTTCAATTTCGTAGAGATAAACGCCGTCATGCGTTTTGATGTCGGCAGTAAACCACTGTGCGCCGTGCCAAAGCTCATTGTTCCATTGCAAAACAGTTTTCTTTGCTACACCGAGAATTTTTGCAATGTCCGCCGCCGCGAAATACTCTTTCCCGTTGAAGGTTCGCGGGCGTATCGGGTAACAGTTGACTTTTTGATTAACCGTTACCTGACCGTTACCTGAGTGCGCGGGCTGTGTGTGAGGTGACAGTTGATTTTTGTTTTGCGGTTTGATAGAATCGCTCATAAGATAATTCTCCTCCTTTTGGGGGTTGAATACAGAAATGCCGTCCGTGGCTTCGGATTCTTTGGCAGAACCGATTTTAGCACGGGCGATATTTTTTTGCAATTCTTCATGAGCGATTTCGGCGTCGGTCGTGATTTTTTCTTCAACCATATAAAATTAGCCTCCTTCGATTGACAACGCAACCGAAAGGGGCTATACTTTGCAATAACTGAATAGAGAAATGAGTTGCAAAGTGCCCGTTTCGGTGCGTTGGTTGTTTTAGCGAACTAATCTTAGCACACTAGGCGGGCATTTTGCAACTTGTTTTTTTTTGCCCGCCGTGCGCGTTTAGAAGAGCCGCTGACGATTTTCGTTGACGGCTTTTTGAATTCGGTCGCTCGCTATGTTGAAGAATTTTTCTTCGAGTTCAAAGCCGATGAAGTTTCGGTTGGTGTTGACGCACGCGACGCCGGTGCTCCCGCTGCCCATGGTTGCGTCCAAAACTGTTTCGCCTTCGTTGCTGTACGTCCGAATCAAATATTCAAGCAAGTCAATCGGCTTTTGTGTCGGGTGTGACTTGTCGCCCCAGCCGCCGAACGTCGGTGTGTTGTAACTAATCACGTCAGTCGGATAACGTTTCCCATCTTCGTTGATAAATAACATCGGCGTTTGTTTACCATAGTTTTTAGAATTGTTTTTGCTGTAAATGCGATACGGTTTGCCCGTCGAAAATTGCGGATTATATGTCGGCAACGATTGATAAAACAGTAAAACGTCCTCGTGCGCTTTGAGTGGCATTTTTTTTGCGTTAAGAAAGCCCGTGCCGCAATTTTTCAACCAGCACCATTTATAGCGGAACATTTTCGGGTTGCTCATAATCAGTTCGGCACCGAACGGCATTTGCGAGAACAGTACGATTGCGGCGTTGCGTTTCGTCACGCGTTTGAATTGCTCCCACATCGGCGCGAACGGTATCCGTTTATCGAAACTGCACGCCGTGATTCCGTAAGGCAAATCTGTCAAAATCATGTCAACCGAGCCGTCGGGAATTCGTTTCATACCTTCGAGACAATCTTCATTGAAAATTTGGTAGTCCATGTGCACCTCGTTAAAAAAGTTTTTGTTGGGGGGCAGCCCAGTCGCGCATAATTTTTAAGCTGTCGCCGCAGATAAAGTTTTCGTCAAGAATTTTTCGGGCGTCGTCGGTGCGCGTGAATTCTTTGCCCGTGAAGAATTTGTACGCGTCGCAAGCGGTTTTAATCATGTGCTGTTTGGCGATTTCGACGCTTGCCGGTTGAATGTCGATTGCGTGAAGTGACTTAATCGCCCGCAGTACAAATTCTTCGTTAAGCCGGTCGAGCCCGAAAAACATTTTCCAGACGAGTTCGCCGCAGGGATATTGCCCGTGCCCGACAGCGGGATCAAGAATTGTTTTGTCAACGTCGGCGACACACGAGCGAATACCGTCCTGCAAAATCATTGAAAACACGACACCGGGCGGCGTGAAAACTTCGGCGAATTTCTTGACGCGTTCCGTTGAAAGTTTGTCAGTGACGGGCATCATGATATTTTGCCTCCGTGAATTGAATCATTGCGGGTGTGAAGTCGAACAGGCGATAAAATTGCTCGTCAGATTTTGCCTTTTCGGCGAACAATGCAACTGTGTTACTGCGCTGAAAATCGTCGGTTGTGTCGAATTGCGCGAGCCGTTGCAGGTCAAGCAACAACTGAAAAAATTTGCTCATGTTCGTTCCTCAAAAACTGTCGCCGCAAGAAAAATCAAGTGCCCGTTGCAAAATCGCCAAGTCAAAGCCGAAATGCTCATAAGCTTTCCAAAGCACGGCAACATAATGGTCGCACGGCGGATTGACGCGCTGCGTGTCGGGCTTCGAATAATACATTGCCGAAAATTTTTCGCCGTTGACTTCAACCTCAACGGTGTGTTTTTGGTAAACACGCGGGTAACCTTCGTAACGGTCAAGTTGCTTTTCGTCGGCAGGCGTCAGATCCCAGAGCACGAACGGGACAGAAAAACCTTCCCACGGTTCGATTGTGCCGTAAGAATTCGGCGGGGTGCCCTTGAACATCAGGCGGTAATTTTGCAGTTGCCCCGTGCCGACGAGTTTCGATTTCGGACAGCGTTTCGCCATCATGTCAACGCTCATGTTCGCGCCGTAAGCCAAATATTTTTTCACGGTGAAAACCTCCTTAGAGTCAAGGGCGACCGAAGCCGCCCCGTCCCGATTGAATTAAACTGCAAATCTCCATGCGGCGTTGCCCGAAAGATTTTTCGTCAAGTGCAGGCGTGCCGTTTTGAATTCGTCGCCGTTGAGCCCGAGCCGCGTCAGAAAAGTTCGCATTGCAAATTTTTCGTTGTCGGTCTCGATTTTGTGATAAACCGTGCGGCGTGCCTTTTTCGCGAAGGCGACCATTGCCGCGCAAAATTGAATTGCCGCTTTGACTTCGCCCGCGTGCAATGTCGAATTGAAAATCCGAAATTCGACGGTGCCTTTCGTGAAGAACGCGTGCAGGTTTAAAATCGTGTAGCGCGAAGTGTCGTAATGCCAGGTATGTTCGCGGCTGTCGCCGTACCAAAGTGTTTTGAGCTTGCCGAGTGTGGCGGGCTTTTTTTGGTTCAGTTCGCGCAAAAATCTTTGGTTGGTCGGTTGGCAATATTCTTTGCGCTCTTCGTGAACTTTCAAAGCGTTGTAGAAAATGTTCTCGCGGCTTGCGACCAGATTAACCAGCGTGCGAATATTTTGCGCTGTCATGCCGTTTGCGCCGATGTGAACGTGCAATCCGCAAGTCTCGTTGACTTTCGCGCCTGCGCGGCGAAGTTGGCGAACAATTTCTTGCAAGGTTTCAATGTCGTCCCAGCGAAGAATCGGCGTCACCAACTCGCAACGTTCGCCGTCATTTTCAATGCGGATACTCGAATCGCGCATAACCGTCCAAGTGCGTCCGCTGTTGTCTTTGGCGGTGTATTTTTTGTAATTGCTGCCTTCGTATTGTGCGTGCGTTCCGAAAAATTTTGCGATGACGTTTGCCGCTTTCTCACGCGTGATTCCCGTGAATTCGATTTCCGTGCCGATTGTTTGAGTTTTCATTCCTAAGTGCCCCCTGTTCTTTTTGGTGACACATTAGTCACTCTGAACGGTCAAAAAGTCAACGAAAGTGTGTTGTATACTTGACGCGCAGGAACTGTTTTTTTGCGGTTAATCGTCGTCGGAAATGTTGTAATAAATTGCGGCTGCGGCACCTGCCCCAATTGTGATTATGACAGTCAGCCGCGCAAGTCCCGCTCCGATATTGCCCAAATTGAATTCGTGAATGGCGAGGATAGCCGAAACAATCAGCGTGGCTGTCGTCAACAGCTGGCAAATCAAGCAAAAAAATTTCATGATTCGTTCTCCGGCAGAATTAAATTTTCGTCGGGCTTGAGTAACATGGTCAGCGACGGTTCATATTCGAGCGATTGAAACTGCCCGTCGTTGACGCGGAATTTCAGTTTGACGTGTCCTTCGCCTTGCAACTTCGCCTTAATTTCCGTGATGTGTTCGTCCCAATTCAGCGGAACTTTTTCGTGAATGAAATCAAGCAACTGCCCCGCGTCGACTGAATTAAGTTTGAAGCCCGTCGACGAAAATTTGATTCCGAACAGTTTCTTTTGAGAGCGAAGGTCGCGGCGCATTTCCATTAAAATGACGTTTGAAATGACGACGGAATTCGACGCAAGCCACATGTTCAGATCGCAAACGCGCATTGAATTATCGGGCGACGGGTTGCGAAAATTTTTGCCCCACTCGAAGCGGATAACAAATCGCGCATCCATCGGCATATACCGCACAACGAACCGCCCAACGTGATTCGTTTTAAACTCGAAACTTGCCTTGAGAATGTCACCTTCGCAAATGTCGATTTTGTTTTTGTCGCGCAAACCGGTTTTGATTGCGGCGGCGTTCCCAACGAGCAAATTAATCGGTTTCCAATTCGGTGAAAATCTGTCATCGTCAAGTTTGTCGCCGATTAACGGTTGCCCGTCAAAAATTCTGAATTCGTTAAGATGAATCATGGTTCGTCATCTACTTTCAGCGCGTTAATTTCGTCTTCGGGAATCAATTTGCCGACGATTTTCCGAACGCCGTAGCTGATAACGAACAAAGTACCGCGCTCGGTGCAATCAGCCGCAACTTGAACGTCATAAATTTTGTTTTCGAGTTCGGGCGGCGCGGCTTTTCGGACATAGGCAAGAAATTTCGCCCATTGGTCAAGGTCGGGTTTGTAGTTAAAAGCCGTGATGTCAATGCCGTCAATTATGTTTCTGTAAGCCATAATTCAAATGTCCTCCACAATGACGGGAAGTTTTTCGCGCAAGATGTTCAAGATTTGTCCCGCGACTTGCCGCATTTGAGGATGAGCCGCTTTAGCCGTGCGCAACTTCAAAATGTGTCGAAGTTCGCGAAGATTAGCCGTCATGTAAAGTTCCGTCGCCAAACACAACGGCAACACAGCACGGGCAATTTCGGGTGTTGCTCCGCGTTCCAAAAGAATGAAGTAAGTATCTTCGGCTTGAAGAATTTGTTCTTCCCATGTGTTCCAGCGGATTGCCTCGTCGTCAAGTTCGTTAGGGTCGTCTTTGCAATAACCGCCTCGACCGAACGGCGCGATAACCGTCAACTCTTCGTATTTGACATAGCGCGTTGATTCGACGGTGAAACTTGCGAGCCGGTGACGCGTCAATTCCGCCATGATTGCGCGGTCGCAAACGATTTTGAAAGTCAAACTGACGTGTTCCAAAACCGATTCATGACCGAGTTTGATAATTTTGCGAACGAAATTTTCAGCGTCGCCGAGTTCGGATTGACGAGAAACTTTGCCGCAACGTTCGATTTTGCGCAGAATTTCTTCGGGATTGATTTCGTCAATCAATTCTGCCGACGGTTCGATAATTTTCATGTGCGTCACCTCAAGTAGTTAATTTTCCAGCCGTGAAATTCTTTCGGATGTTTTGAACAAATCGCGGTATGTATTCTCTGTGCAGTTTTCGGAATTCGTGTCGCCAAAAAATTCGCGGCTTGCCGAATTGAATCAAAACAATAGCGTTCGTTTTTGCCGTGGCTGACGACAACAGGGACGGGAATTCGCGAATGAGCTTTGCGTTTCGGAATGATGCCGTGCACGTAATAGAGCAAGCCCGACACGTGAAAACTTTTTGCCTTGCCGCCGGTTTCAATTCGCAGATAAACTTGCTTGTCGGCGACGCGGTCTTTCGGTATCCACGGCTTAACGACGACGCCCGAAGCAATATTGCGAACGTCACCGAACTGGTTAATTTCGTATTTGGGAGCCAACGGGATTTGCAGCCAAGTTTTGGGTGTGCGTGCCATGATTTAAACTCTCACGGGCGTGACGACGTAAATATATCTGTCGTCTTCGTTTTCACCGAAAAGTTGAACGGGATCATGCTTGCCGTTGAAACGCATACAAACTTTGCGCGTGCCGACAGTTTTTAAAAAGTCCGAAAGATAATCGGCATTGAACGCAATTTCCAAGTCGGCGGTCGCCTGTGCCTCGACGTATGTCGAAAAATTTCCGCACTCATTACTGTCGGCAACAACGTTGATTGCCCCGTTGGTGATTTTCAACGTGACGGCGTTGTATTCGCCGTGCTTTGAAACAACTTTCGCGGTCTCGACTGCGTTTTTGAGTTCGCCGGTGTTGCAGTACATTTGATTTTCGGTGTCGGGATAAAGCACGCGGTCAACGGGCGGGAATTCGCCTTCAATCAGCCGAGTTTTGAGCCGCAGATTATTGACGTGAAAAATCAGCGTTTGACCGTCGGGAACAATCGTCACAGGTTCTTCACCGCCGCCGAGCTCAGCCAAAATCGTGTACAGCGCGTTGACGGGCACAACGACGTTAAAATCGGGCGCGTTGTCGCAGGACACATGCCCGCCGAAAAATGCGGCAATTCGGTGCGTGTTGGTCGCCAAAGCTTGAAGCAAAACACCGCCATCCGTGGGCTTAGTGAAAATGTTGACGCCTTCAAAAAGCGGGCGACCTGCGGCACCTTTGTCGACAGCGAAAATCGTTTTGGTGAGCATTTCTTTAAGCAGTGCCGAACGAACTTTAAATGCGGGTTCCGTGGCGAATTTCGTTGTCGGAAACTCTTGTGCGTTGAAAATCGGCACGTCGAAATTTGTGCCGCCCGACGAAACGTTTAATTTGTTTTCGTCCGCGTCGAATGTGATGACTTCGTCGGAAATTTTGTTGACGATTTCAAGCAGGTAACGCGCACTGACGCAAACTTCGCCGTCCATTTCGACGTTGGCGGGAATTACGGCTTGAGCGGCAACGTTGAAGTCAGTCGCCGTCAAAGTAACTTTTCCGTCACCGGCAACAATTTTGACGCCGGAAAGTATCGGAGTTTGCGGTTTGAGAGCCGCACATTTGGCGACAGGTTTCAGCGCGTCGAGTAAGTCATTTTTGTAAACTGAAAATTTCATTATGAATCCTCCTTAAGTCCGATTAACCAATCCAGTGAAACATGCAACCTGCGGGCGATATTTACTAAAATTGCTAGTGGCGGTTCGCGGGTGCCTAATTCATAAGCGACCAAACGTCGCCACGAAATTTCTATCCGCTCGGCAAAATCACGGCGGGATAATCCCGCGTCTTTTCGTGCTTGCTGAAGGCGTCGTCCGAAAATCCGAGCGCGTTCGCCGTACTTCATGCAAATCACCTCGTGTGTTTGACGCGGTCATGTTCTTCGGCGCGTTTTGAATTGTTCCACGTCGTTAAATCGGTCGTCAGGTAGCCCGTGATACGGCGTTGACGTTTAAACGGATTGTCGTGAGTTTCACGGCGTCCGCATTTCGGGCAAACATTTTCGATAACCCCGACATAACCGCAGGCGGGATCATAATCGACGGGATGATTTATCGAAAAATATCCCATGTCGGCGTCGTGCATTGCGCGAATAAGTTTTTCGAACGCGGGAACATTTTTCGACGGGTCGCCGTCCATTTCGATATAGGCGATATGCCCCGCGTTGCAGAGCGCGTGATACGGAGCCTCGACTTTGATTTTGTCAAGCGCGTTGATTTTGCAGTAAACGGGCACATGATTTGAATTCGTCATGTAATCACGATCGGTGACGCCTTCAATGATGCCAAATTTTTCACGGTTGGCACGTTGAAAACTTCCCGCAGTCGATTCGGCAGGCGTCGCGAACGTCGTCCAATTCCACTTTTCGGCAGCGGTGTACGCGTCAGTTTTTTCGCGCAAGTGCCCGACGATTTTCAAACCGAGTTGCTGAGCTTCGTAACTTTCGCCGTGATGCTTGCCGATTAGCGCAACGAGACACTCCGCGAGCCCGCAAAATCCGATTGAATAGCTGGCGTGCTTGAGAACGTCGCCGATTTTGTCGGTCGGTTTGAGTTTGTCCGAATCAAGATAAATGCCCTGTCCCATCAAAAACGGGAAATTGTAAACGTGTTTGTCGGCGATATATTTCAGCCGGAACAACAAATAGTCGTGCGAAATTTGAATGTACTTGTCATAGAGCGCAAAGAATTTTTCAATGTCGCCGCCCGCTTCGAGCGCAAGTTTCGGCAAGTTAATCGTGACGAACGCGAAATTGCCGCGACTGCCCGAAATTTCGGGACCGTTGACGTTTGACATAACTCTTGATCGGCAACCCATAGTTGCAACAAAACTGTTATAATCGCCCGATTTGTAGTACTGCAAGTTATACGGCGCGTCTAAATTACAAAAGTTCGGGTAAAGACGTTTGGCACTGACT
Organism: Selenomonadaceae bacterium; assembly: GCA_017470715.1. Taxonomy (GTDB): domain Bacteria; phylum Bacillota; class Negativicutes; order Selenomonadales; family Selenomonadaceae; genus Quinella. The sequence goes on along the minus strand of JAFUYE010000002.1, from coordinate 56,325 downwards.
TTGCACGCGAGCCGGAACAAGTCAACATTCGGGTCGCCTTCGTCGTAGTTGACGCCGCGTTTCAGCTGAAAAACGCTAATCGGGAACACGGGGGTTTCACCTTTGCCGAGCCCCGCGTTGATAGCATTCAGAATTTCGCGGATAACAAGGCGTCCCTCGGGCGAAGTGTCCATGCCGTAGTTGATTGACGAAAACGGCACCTGAGCCCCTGCGCGGCTGTGGAGCGTGTTGAAATTGTGAATCACCGCTTCCATTGCCTGATGAGTTTCGTCCTCAACGGATTTGCAAGCGAACACGTAAACTTTCTTCGCAAGTTCGCGGTCTTCCAAAACTTCCGCAAGCCAATCGATTGACCGAGCGTCGTCGAAATTCAAACTGAAACGGCATTGGTCGACAATATCGGCGTCAATAAGTCGTGCGTTCGTGTACGCGCAAGCCCGTTCAATTTCCGAATAAAGAGCCTTGCGAAAACTTTTGCGGACGTAGGGAGCCATTGCGAAATCAAACGCGTTGATTGACTGCCCGCCGAACATGTCATTTTGATTCGATTGAATTGCGATACAGGCGAGCGACGCGGCAGAACGAATACTTTGCGGTTCGCGTAAAAATCCGTGACCGGTCGAAAATCCGCCTTTGAAAAGTTTGAGCAAGTCAATCTGCACGCAGTTCAAAGTTATCAGCGAAAAATCTTGGTCGTGAATGTGAATAAAATTATCGGTGTGCGCGTCGGCAAATTCTTTCGGCAGGACGTAGTTGTTGACGAAATGTTTTGCGCCTTCGCTGCCGAGCTTGAGCATAATTCCCATCGGCGCGTTGGTGTTGATATTTGCGTTGTCGCGCTTGTGGTCGGCGTTTTCGGCGTCGGTGAAAAAAATTTCGCGGTACGTGTCCATTAATTTCGCGCCGGCTTCGCGACGGATCTTGTGGTTGTGGCGGTACTCGACGTAAGCGATTGCCATAGCGAAAAGTTTTGATTCCATGAGCGCGAATTCGACTGCGTCTTGAATTTCTTCAACGTGAATTTCTTCGAGCCCGCGAATTTGTTTGGCGACGCGATTGGTCAGCCGATACAAAAGTTCGTTGTCGATATTTTTTTCAACGGCGTCGCGACATTTGCAAAGCGCATTGAAAATTTTTGTCTTGTCGAAATCAACGTGCGTGCTGTCGCGTTTGATAACTTTCATTAACATTCCTCCTTGAGTTTCAGTTGTTCAAGCGGGATGTTGCACAAAAAACCCTCGTCGTTCACAACCGCGCTGACCAATCGGGCGGTGAATTTTTTACCATTGTTGTCAACCAAGATGTCGTCTTCGTAAATTTCGCAGCCGCTGCGGTCAAAGCCAACAAGTTGGCGAACACTTGTAGGGAAGACTTCTGCGCCGGCTTGCCCGTCACTGTGCCAAATAAGCACGTAGTTGTTGCCGCGCTGAGAGTAGCCACCATAAACGGGCTGCCCTTTGTCGCGCATTTTACAGCGTATGCCGCGAAATTTAATCGGTGGCTTAGTTGGTTGCTCAGCAAAATACTGTGTGATGTTGTCGACGGTGACTTTGTCGGCGCGAAACCATTCACCACTGGTGTTGTATTCAGCGAGGCGGCGATGCAACGCTGATTCGTGAAGCATCGCTTCTTTTTTGGTCATTGGCGGAGACACCCAGAGCATGTGGGCGTTTTCAAAGCCGCAACCGTTGATTAATTCAGTTTCGCGTCGCTTTGGGGCGTCCGAGATACCGATTTTTATTCGCGGGCAATCGTCAGCCCCGAACACGTACACGTGAGTTAGTTTCATGAGATTTCCTCCTTTGGCTGAATTGTTGGCAGAGCTTGTCATAATCCCAAAATTTTTTATTGACGGGTTCGACGATGCCGAACAGGATTTTGAGCGCGTGCCCACAAATCCAGCGGCGACCGCGAACGTCGGTGAAAATTCCGAATTGGTTCACGACAAGCCCTCCCGATTAGTTTATCCAGTGAGCGAAACAAATTATCGCGGCAGAGCCCGTGAAACACCCGCCGAAAAAATCAGCGGGATTGGTGGCGGTTTTGGCACCGAACACAATCATGAACACGACCGCGATTGTGAGAAGAATTTTTTCGTAGTCAAGATTTTTCAAAGCTAATCAGCCTCCGACGGGAAATTTTCTTTTTTGATCTGCGCGAGAACCGAACTGTAAAGTTTTGCTTTGCGGGACGTGCCGAATTCTTTAAAAGTGCCTTCGAGAGCCTCAAGCGTTTTAAGTTCGATTTTGCCGTGTCCGATTGATTCAATCAGTGCGTCAATTTGAAAGCGCGTTTCTTTGTATTCCTCAAGAATTTTCAAGCAAAGCCCGAAACTGAATTCGTCGAGCTGGTAAAAGTCGTTGCGTTCAGTCATTTTTATCCTCCGCGTTATTTGTCGTCGCCGGTGCAAATGGCAACGGAAACAATGGCGGCGGAGCCTGCGACAAAGCCGACACAGAAGTCCTCGGCGTTGCAAGTCGCAAGTCCTGCCACGGTCAAAAGAATTGCCGAGCCGGCGACTAAAATTTTTTCAAGGTTAAAATTTTTCATGTGCGTTCCCCCGCGTTGAGTTTGTCGGCAATTTCTTTGGCGAAAGATTGTGTTTCGTCGAAAGTCGCGGCGGTTTTTAACGTGACAAGTCTTCCGTTGCGAAGTGAAATTTCTATGTCGTTGTGATTGTTGCGCCAGTCGGGTGCGCGGCAAACCGTAACCGCCAAAACGTCTTGAGGATTAAGCCAACAAGTTGGGTCAACTTTTATCAGCATGAGAGTTCCCTCCGTTATTGCGCCCACAGTGACAGCATTTTTAATTTTTTGCGGGCTTTGGCGCGGGCGTCGAGTTCGCGATAGATTTCTTTTATCGCCAAGTGTCCCAACTCGGCATCCAAATTCAGAAAATCGACGTGACGGAAAAGTTGTTCGCGGGCGTCGGCTTCCGAAAATTTTTTGTGAAACGAGTAAGCGAATTTGGTCATAAAGCCGCGCCATTTTTTTGTTTCGACCAGACGTTTTTCGTAAATCTTGAAACGTCCGTGTTCGTTGGCGAGCCAGATTTTTTCGCCGAGTTCGTTTGACGCGTTGCCGTCCGAATCAATCTTCCACATGATGAGCCTCCGCGTTGAGTTTGGCGACGAGTTTGGCGAGAAAGTCTTCGGCGTCGGTGAGCCGGTCAAACTCTTCGATTGTGGCGGCTTGGTCGCGATAATCGGCGTTAATTGGGATTGCGTTCACCGTGTAATAAGGCGCATTGTCCGAGCCGCAACCTTGGTAAATCACGAATCCTAAAATCTGGTCGCTGTTGAAACAGTGGCGGCTGTCGGTCTTGATAAATTTCATGTCGTTTCCTCCAGTTCGATTTCAATGTGCGGCGTGCCCTTATGCAGGTACACATGCCCTTCGACGATTTGTCGGTCGTCGACGAAACAAATACCATTGAGCGCGTCCGATACCGCCTTGCCGTGATTGTCCCAATCGCCCGACTTCAAACTTTCGGGCTTGTATTTCGTGAAGACATTGACGGTGATTTTAATCGGCTCGGTAAACGGTGCCCGTCCCTGCATTGCGGCGCGTGCGTGAAGTCCGACGAAGTATTTAAAATCGGAATATCGCGGGTCGTTGAAACGCCGCTTGCCGTTGGTCATTGCACGCTTGAAGGGCACGGGCTCCGTGGTGACGCTGAACTTAATCGCCGACATGTCCGACGATTTCAAGGTCTTTTGATTGATGTGTCGCCAAAGCGGTTCGCCTGCCGTCGGAACTGATTGCTCCGTAAAATTCACCTTCGCTGAACGAAACGGGCATTTTCAAATTCGGATATTGCTTGACGACAACGCGGTCTCCCTCAAAAATTTCTTTGCCGTTCTTGTCGAAGATACCGCTGCCGAGTTCGCCGGTGACGGTCTCGATTTTAGTAACGGGCAAGCCGTATTCGTTGATGACGCGCTGTCTGATTGAATGTTTCATGATCGAGCCTCCTTGAGTTTCTGCTTTTTCTTGGCATAGTTAATGCGCATTCGTTCAAGAATTTGTTCGCGGTTCTCCAAATAATAGTAGTGAAATGCGATTCGACGTTCGTTAGCAAGGCGGCGATTGCGTTCAAGACATCTTTCGCGGTTAACTATGGGGCGGCAATCGGGACAATATTTCACGTTCCGTGCGTGAGCAACCGCCTCGAAACTTTCTCCGCAACGCGCACAGATTTTAATCACCTTGTATCCTCCTTAAGTTTGAGGTTGTCAAAATTCACTGCTTCGCTGTTGCCTTTAAAGAATTCAGGCAAAGTAACCGACGAGCCCAAGAACGCTATAAACGTTTTGCCGCCGTCAATGGCGATTTTGTCTCCTTCGTAGACTTCGCGTCCGTTGCAGTCATAGCCGACAAGCTGAGCAAGTCGCTCACTGTCAAGTGCTATGCCACGGTCTTCGATGTGCCCTTCACGAATGCGCGGGTTGCCTCCAAAATCAAGGAAAAAGTATGCGTAACGGATTCTACCGTCGTCATAGTCGCGCCAGCGAAATTTCATCGGTCGTGTCATGTGGTGCCTCCTTATAAAAAGCGTCGGGCGACGCGGGTGATTTGATGGGGGAAAAATTTTGAGACACGCCGCCCAAAGCCGATTAAGCACTTTTAACGAAAAAAGTTTTCTGCGCCTTGACGCCGGTAAAAAGTTCGCCCGTGTCGGTGAAGAAAACATTTTCGTCGTCGAAGTCCAAAGCGTTTTTGAGCTTTGCCCAGTCAACGCACTCTTTGGTTTTGACGAATTCGGGGCGATTTTTCTTCGCGAATATGAGCAAGTCGCCATTGTCGGCGTTGAGTTCGTGCCCGCCAAAGAAAAATTTTGTCGACGCCTTGTTGTAGCCGAAACTTCCACAGGCGAATTTCAGCGATTTGCGTTTGCCCGTCGGCGGATTTTGTTTGAAATAATCTTCAAGCGGAGTTTTCAACGCTTCGATTTCTTCACGAGCGTAAGCGGTTTCGTTGTCGCAAGCCGATTTCGCGTCCTCAATCCGCATACGAAGGAAATTAATACTTTGATCTCGCTTAGCTTCCGCGCTGTCGATAAATTTTTGCAGGTCGTGAATTTTCAGCAAGGTTTCTTCAACCTGCGCGACGGTGGTAATTTCCATTGCGGTTCCTTTCTAAACGGGATAAGCCCCGCTGTTTTCCATGAAGTCACAAGCGTCGGCAAGTCGTTCGCCGGTGACGTTGCCTTTCAAAACGTAAATTGCATCGTAAGTTCGATCGTCGTTGACGGTCTCGGTGCGATAAACGTTCGTGCCGGAAATTAGGTGCAGTTCGTGTTCGATGGCGTCAATTTCTGCGCCCGTTCGGTCAAAAACTTTCCAATGAGCGGCAATATACATGCTTGGTTCTCCTCAAAATGAATTCGGCTATCGGCAAGGCAAGCGCGTTGCCCAGAACTTTGTAACGTGCGCTGTCGGAACCGCCTGCAGTCCAATTGTCGGGCAAGCCTTGAAGACGTTCTTCCTCAAGCGGAGTTGATCTGCGGACGCGATTGTTCGAACAAACGGCGGCGCAACCTCGCGCAGTCAACGACGGACAAATTTCCAAATTTATTTGGGGCTTGTATTGTGCGTTGCGTCCTTGGTTGAAAGTTGCGCGGTCAATGCCGTAAGTAATTCCGGCGGCGGTGTCACGTTTTGTGCGGTCAGTCGTCGCAGAATTCCTTCGCATGCTCGCGGGCTCAAATAATATTTTGGCGGCGCGTCGTCCTGTAAAATCTGCGACAAGAAAGATTCTTTTGCGTCGTTGGGGCACTCCGAAGTGTTGAGCGTCGAGAATTCGGTAGGCAAGTTGCCCGCGTCCGAAGTCAACCACACCGGCGTTGGCGAAACCGCATTCAGGTATTGGAATTGCGGTCTGCGTGATTTCTTCGAGGATTGCTTGGAAGTCGCGCCCGCCGTTGATGTTGATGACGTTCGGAACGTTTTCCCAGATAAAGAATTCAGCGTTGCAACGTCGAACAAGTTCAGTTGCCCGAAAAAACAATCCGCTTCGTGCACTTCGGATACCTCCCAATTTGCCCGCGACAGAAATGTCCTGACACGGGCTCGACGCGGTGACGATGTCGACATGCGGGGCGTCGGTGATTGAATTTATGTCGCCGAGTTGAATTGAATTCGGGAAGTGGCGGGCAGAAACTTCACGCGGGAATTTTTCAATTTCGCTTGACCACACGGGGGTAATTCCTGCGCGGACGGCTGCCAACTGCCACGTCCCGATACCGTCAAATAAACTTCCGAGCGTCATTTTTTAAAACGGCGGGTCGTCGAGAACTGTCGGGTCGTCATGGTCGTCCGTCAACGGTTTGTACATTTGAATCGGAGCCTGTTTTGACGCGTCGTCTTTGTCCAGCTTGACAACTTCGGGAATTTGGAAGTCGCCTTCGCGAATTTTTTCAGCCGAACGCGGGAACCGTGCATAAGCCGAAAGTCCGACTTCACCGTTGGATTTTTCAAATTCCTTATCGCCGAAAATCACGCCGAGAAGTTTCCCGCGCAAAGTTTTTTCGTCAAAGTCTTCAACGTTGACGGTGAAGCCGAAATTTGAACGTTCAACCGACTTGAGCAAGCTTTTCAGTCCGCCGTTGACATTGCCGTCGCGGTCGAACAAATTCTGATAAAGAATTGCGTCGTAAGCCCATTTCAATTCGGGTTTCGTCTTGCGGAGACTGTCGAATTGTTTTTTGAAATAGCCCGCGAACTTGCCCTCGTTGATGTCAACCAAAACTTTCAACATTTGGTTGCCGCTTTTGGAATTTGTGATTTCCGCGTCGATGATATTGCAGACGTAACCGCCCGCCGGCAGACGTTCAAAATTTCCGCGTTCTTCCACGTTGTCATAACCTTTCGCTCGTAAATTGATACCCATTTACTCAGCTCCTTCGTCGTACTTATCAATCGTGTTGATGATAAATTGCATGTCGTTGGGAATTGTCGGCGGGAAGCAACCTTCGGGCGTGCGTGCGGTTGAATTAATCGGCGCGGTCTCGAAAAAGTGATTGCCTTCCCTGTCGGCTTTGGCGTAGAAAGCGTAGTTGAATGCGCCTTCGATTTTCTTTTTGTTTTCGAGAGCTTTGCCCGGCGTAAACAGGTGGTCGACTTCGCCCGTCGCGTAAGGGTCGGCGGTCTTCACATGCGCGTTGAAGATGATATTCAGATCGGAGCGATAACCCTTGCAAGTTTCAATCAGCCAGATAGTTTTTTGGCTAATCGCCTCGTACAGGTCGAGTTTGTTTTTGTAAGGACGTTTGCCGAAGAAAAATGCCGTGTCTTCAATGCTCATGATGTTGTTGAGCCCGTCGACGACGATATTTTTCACGTGCTTGAAGTCGTCATTGTTGGCGACGTGTTCAACGAGCTTGATTGTCTTGTCGAGCGAAGATGCCGCGAAAAAATTTTTACGGTCGACGTTGTAAAGTTTCTTCCAGCCGAGCCAACACAGCGCGCCTTTGCGGTCGCCGTCGATAATGACGGTTTCATCGGGATTGAGTGTTTTTAGTGCGTAAGTTTTGCCCGCCGCAGGTTGCCCGTAAACAAGAATCAGTCGTGCCAAATTAAGCCTCCTTTACCAAACGAATAAGGTCGCGCACAACTTTTACAGCTTCGTCAAATGTTGCGTCGCGGCGATTGCCTTTGGCGGATTGATTTTGTTTGGCGGCAGACACTGTTTTTACAATGCCTGCCCAATCGTCGGTACCCTCGTCGGCTTCTTCGTCGGGTTCGTCTTCGTCGTCGTCAGTGTACTCGTCGTAATAAGCGTTCAAGACTTCTTCAAAATCCTCGTGAAAATTTTCAAGTTCGTCGGGGTCGACATATCTGGCGACCAACGCGGCGTACTGTTTAGTGAATTCGTTCATGTTAATCACTCCTGTTCGATTGAGTTTTACCGGCGGCAAAGTCACGTTTCCACGCTTCCCACTCGACGGCAAACCACGTTTTTAATTTGGCGCGTTCAATCGGCGCACGTTCGCGGCAAGTTGCCGAGCAATATTTTTGGTACGGATGATTGGTTGCCGGCGTGAATTTTTGTTTGCAAATCGGGCAAATTTTTTCTGCGGGTGGCGATTGATTTTTCGTGAAGCCGCCGCGTTGTCCGCATTTTGCAACGTCGTGCGTGCATTGGAGCGAACAAGTTTTTTGGCGACTGCTGAGCGGTTTGAATTCTTGTCCGCAAGCGATACATTTAGCCACGTTCGCACCTCCGCATCCACAAGGCGATAATTCCGATCCAACCTGCGCCGGTGAACGCGCCGAATGTGTATGCGATAAACGCGGGCGGCTCTTCAAAGACGACCAGCGACGCGGTCAGCGTTGTCGCGAACGTCATCAGCGCGAGTAGTGCAAGATATTTCATCATACATTTGCCTCGTAAGCTTTGATTTTGAGTGTGGCGATTTTAAGTTCGTCGTCGAGAGAACGAACAGCCGCCGCGCTTCCGTCAACGACAAATTCAGCGTACTTTTGGGCTTCGGGCGTCCAAACTTTTGAACGAATAGCCGCGGCAGTTTTCGCCAAACTTTGAAGTTCAAATTTGAGCAATTCAATTTGGCGGCGACGCCCGTACAATTCGGATTCTTCGTCGGTCATGTTTTCGAGCCGTGTGACAATCTCGTCAAAATCCTTATCAGTCAATTTTGGTCGCCTCCGAGCGCGGGGAATAATGTCGGCTGACCGCGAATTTCTTCACTATGCAGTCTTGTTATGGCGTTTTCGGCTTCTTTCGAATGTGCGCCATATCCACGAAGGTAATATAAAAACCTTATGTACGTTTCTTCCGTCATAGCACGTTCTTTTTCTGAAAGGCGAAGTTCACCCCATTTGTTCATTGCTATAACCAGATAGTTTTTGAAGTCACTGGAGTAACGAACGACAAAAAAAGGCAGATTAGCACAGTCGCTTATTTGCCGAAGAGCACCATAAGGCAAAAGGTTATCGTCGCGCTTTGCATGGTCGTTTTTGTATTCAATTATCGCCACAGGGCGCACAACGCGGTGTTCACAATAGTATTCAAGCACGGGAAAATCCAAGTCGGTCATTTGGCATTCAACGCCCCATAGCCGATGACGCCGCGAAATTCCTTCGTCGCGCCAGCCGTTTCGTTCTCTTGCGGTCTCACCCATTGGCAAAAGCCTCCACAATTCTCGTTTTTGTAATGTCGACGCAAGATTGTTCAATGTCGACACCGATAAATTTTCTGCCACTTTTCAATGCCGCTAAGCCGGTTGTGCCGCCGCCTAAAAACGGGTCAAGAATGATGTCGTCAGGATAAGTCATGCGTTCGATAAGCGTTTTCATGCCGCCGAAAGATTGTCCCCACTCGTGAAAGGTTTTATCTTTGTTGGTGCTTGTAACAACGTCGTCACCTAACCAGTCGCCTTTGTATTCGCCTTTGACGAACCAAAGCAGCGGTTTCCATGCGGTGTGGACGCGTGATTTCCAAATCTGTGTTTTGTCGCCCATTGTTACGTAACTCAGGCACCAGTGATAATTCAGCGAAGTCAACAGCAGTCGAATCACGTCGGGCAGATAAGATTGTCCCGTCATGCAGATAAGCGACCCGCCGTCTTTGAGAACACGCGCCGCAACCTTCGACAGGTTTTCATAAAGCGGCAAAAATTCTTTCGGATAAGGCGGGTCGGTAATGATGAAGTCGACGCTGTTGTCGGCAATTTCGGCAAGTCCGTCGCGAATGTCGGCGCAGATGAGTTTCACTTTATCGGCAGGTAATTCGGTCGGCGGCGTGTAGGCTTTGCGTTCGCGAGTTTCCTCTTGACGTTGAACTTTTTCAGCGTTCTTAATTTCTTTGAACGCTTGATTGATAGACATTTCACCTGACTTGAGAGCCGCCTTGACTTCCGGCGTTGCCTGTGCTTCGATTTTCTCAACCTTGCGGATTGTTTCACGCGATACGCCTGCTTGTTCCGCAATTTGAGCGTTGGTCTTACGTTCGTCAGCAGTTTCTGTTTGCTTGCTCTCTTCGTCCCGATGTGCAAATATTTGCCTATCGGTATTCTGCTTGAGATTAGCCAGAGAATTTTCTTTTGCCTTCGCGGCGATAACAGGTTTGAGTTTGAGCGCAAGAATTGAGCGGTCGTAAGCCGAAAGATTTCTGCGTCCGAATTGATTCTTGATAATCCAGATAATCACGTCGTCGCGGCTTGCAAATTCCATTTCGGCAGTTTCAAAGGTCAAGCCGTGCGCTTGCGCGATTTCGTAACGGTTGTGTCCGTCAATCAGCGTGCCTTGCCAAACCTTCAACGGGTCTTGAATACCGTCGCGCAAGATGTTTTCTTTGAGTTGCTTTTTTTCGTCGTCACTGAGCGGCGGTATCAAGTCACGAAACTCGTTGTCAATGATTAAATCAGCCATTTTTGGGTTCTCCGTCTTCGCCCAATTCGTCAATTAAGCCGTCAACCAGCGAATGAAAATCCGCTTCGACTTCCTCAAGCGTGTCGCCACGAAAACGAAAATTGGAACGTGCTTCTTTGCCGCGCCAGTATTCTTCGCCGGTGTCGTTGTCGTGAAAAAGCGCGGCGCGACCGAAACGCCCGCGATACTCGAAATCTTTTTCGCCGACGACGCTGTAGCGTCTTTTGAGTTCGAGCATCATCTTTTCGTATTCTTCGTGTGTGTAACCGCCTTTAGTTTTCAAATGAATCACTCCTTTGATTAAGCCGCCGTGTCGGGCGTGCCGTCTTTGGCGAAAAGTTCTTCGAGCTCAATGTCTACGCCGATGAATTGTTTGATTTTGACAGCGGCGTCAAACGAAAACGAACTGCCGCCCGTCATTTTTTCGGAAATGGTGCCGACGGAACAGCCAAGCAAATTGGCAAGGTCAGTGCGTTTGACGTTTTTGCGCTTAAGTTCGGCTTCAAGATTTGGATACATAATTGCCACCTCCGTTCTTTACGATAAATCGGAAACACTGTTTATTATATCCGTTAAGGCGGAAAAATCAAGCTTTGCTTACGATAAAACAAAAATTTTTGTTGATTTTTCCAATATGGCGTTGTATACTTTTGCCTAAAAAGGGGGTGAAAGCGTGACTGTCGAGGAGCAATTAAAGGCGTTAATTTTGTCGAAGTATCGGAGCGTGAACGCGTTCGCAAAACTCGCGGGCGTACCCGGTTCAACACTTGACAGTATGTTAAAAGGGAGCGTGATGAATGCGTCGGTTGACAACGTAATAAAAATCTGCAAGCTTCTCGGAATCAGCGCGGACGGTTTGGGCTACGGAAAAATTGTGTCACGAGAACAACTTGACTTGACGCCGACGGAAGTCGATTTGATTAAAGCTTATCGGCTACTGGACGAGCGCGGGCGGCGCACGGTTGAAGATACCGTGAAGCGCGAGTACGAGTACTCAAAACCTTTTGAGGAAGAATCGCGAACTGCGATTTAAGCGGGCTAAAAAACGCTATTTTCCCAAGCGAACTTACGAAAAAGCCGAAATGAATTTGCCTTTTGCTTGAAAAAGTTTTAAAATCCCGTTGAAAGTCATTCAGCGGGATTTTTTCTGATTGGAGTTGGTAACGTGAAAAAGCTTTTGACGGCGATGTTGATTGTCTCGTTTCTTCTTAGCGGTTGCGGCAACGAAAAAACTTCCGATAATCCCGCGCCGAAAACTGAACAAGTTGCGCCCGCAAAAATCGAACAAGTAACGGCTGAAACAAAGCCTGCGCCACAACTGACGGGCTGGGAAATAATTACGATGCCGAATCACCCGCGACTTGCAGACACGGTTGCCGCCGTTCGTGCGTTTTATCAATCAGTCCCGGCGACAATGGTTGATATAGTTGACACCGGCAAAGACTCACCGCAAGCGATATTGCTTTTTCAGAAAGAATACGCTGACGCCTCGGTCGGGCGTTATGAGCAAAAAGATTTTGGCGAAGTCAACAAAATAATTTGCCGTGTGTCGAAGACTGGCAAGCAAATGACGTTTGAAGAATTTAAGCCGATTTTGTTGAGCTATTTCCCCGTTGAAATCGTCCGGGAAAATTTTATATATGACAGAGGCGTTCGGTTTCACAACGGCACGGGCACGGTGATTTATGCTTGGAAATACAAAAGCAATGGCGAAAATTTGTATCGCGGCAAGCCTCCGTATGGCGGAAATTTAACGGTGATGGTGCAAGAAATTAACGGAGCTGTTGCGGCGTTCGGCATGTTTTACGGTAAAGATCAATGCGTGCCGTTCATGACAAGCGCCGACGGCTATGAAGTTGAAAACTTCGATGTTGATTTTTCGTATTAACTTTTTGCCGTTGTCATTTCGCAAAAGTGCTCAAAAGCGAATACGCCCGTTGACGCAAGAAAAATCTGCGCGATGGGCTTGAATTTTGCCTGTCTGAAAAAGTACACAAATTCACGACGCAACAGGTTTATCGCTTAAAAGCTTATCTGCGTGCGTCGCCGGCGGGGAACGTTCCCAAAAGTCCGCACCACATTTTAGCGAAAAAAAAATAGCCCCGAAAACGGGGCTTAACTGATACGCGTGACGGCTACAATTTTTTTTGTGTAGCCGGTCAGCCAGTCCGAAGACTGCAGCAAAAATTTTTTTCATGTGGCGTCCTCCTTCGCGAAAATTTTCAACAAGTCGTCAATCGCAACGGACAAGTGCGGCGGAGTTTCTTTTAACTTGACGCGGCGAAAAACGGTAACCGAATCCGCCACGGTCGCAATTTTGACGCGATTATCTTCAATCGTGACGCGCCCGCCGGTTTCTTCGTCAACGGCAACGAGAGAAATAATTTTCCACACGCGTTATTCCTCCCACTCGATATGCGCGCCCGTGCCGCCTTCGCGAACGTCGACATGAATAAACCACGCGGTGTTGGGTTGCAACGGCGGATAAAAGCCCGTGCCGTCAAAGTCAAGTTCTTCGACAGCTTTTCGCGTGCGATAATAGCCCGCCAGCGGGATTGTAATGTCAGCCGCGTTGCCGAAAACGTGTTGGGAATTTGCGACGCCGCCGACTTCCGCGTTGTGTTTCGGGCAACGGTAGCCGCTGTTGACGTGAATCGGGAAATTGCCGACTTTGGCGCGAAGTTGTTCCAAAAGTTCAATCAAGCGCGGTTTGATATTCCCCGTGCCGCAACACGGGCAAACGAATTCAGACGCGTGAAAATGTTCGCTCAGCTGCCCCGCAGATTTTTTCGGAACGTCGGCAACGTCAGGCAGCGGCGTTTCCGTCAAAAAAAAATCCGTGATACCGCGAGCGATTGCACGTGCAAAATCGTCTTCGCAGTCAACCAAAAGTTCCGCGTCATCGGCGTTTGAAATAAAAGCAGTTTCGACGAGTACGGCGGGCATGTTGGTTCCCGTGAGCACCGCGAAATTTGCCTGCTTAACGCCACGGTCGACGACGGGCACCGAATTTACAATCTGCTTTTGAATTTTTTCGGCAAGCGAACGCCCGCCCGCAGAACCGTAGCTGAAAAAAGTTTCGGTACCTTTCGCCGACAAATTTTCAGCCGCGTTGCAGTGAATCGAGACAAATAAATCCGCGCACCAACTGTTTGCGTCCGCGCAAATTTCGTGCAGCCCGTCATACTGAAAAAGTTTGACTTCGTAACCGACGGCACGCAAATAATTTTCGACGCGCTTGCCGATTTTCAAGGCAACGTCAGCTTCGCGAAGTCCGTTACCGCACGCGCCGGGGTCAAGTGTCGGTTCGTGACCGGGGTTAATAAAAATTTTCATACAGATTGGCTCCTTTCACACAAAAAACGCGAGTGACCGCGATATTCAGTTGTCAAAGAACGTTGAATCAGTCGCCGCGTATTGATTTTTCAATGCGTTGGCACAAATCCTCAAGTTGATTTTCGATTTTGTTCAGGCGTGCGCCGACGTCGCGCATTTGCTGTTTAAAATCGTCGACGCGGTTATCAAGCAGATTGACTTTGTCGGCAAGCGTTTGAACCGACTTGGCAAGTGATTCGTTCGACTTCGCCAAATCTTTTAAAGCGTCCGTGCCTTTGGTGAGCAAGTAAATCGTGATGAGACCGAGTGCGCCGAATTCACCAACTTTCAAAATCAGCTCTTCCACATGCTAACAGCTCCTTTCGGGCAAACGAAAAGCCGTACCCGAATCGAGCACGGCTTTAACGTCGGCGAGAATTATTTTTTGACAGATTTTTTCGTTGGGGGATTTTCGAGAGCGTCAACACGTTGCAACAAATTCATAAACAGCGCGTCTTGAGCTTCGCGAAGTTTTTCTGCGCTGACGGTTTCGCGTTGTTTCATTTGTTCGGGCGTCAACGGATTTTTGATTATCTGCGACATTTGCAAGCCTCCTTAGAGCACGGGCGACCAACCTGCCGCCCAACTGTGAACCGTGTGACTTTCGCCGATCCAGTCATACGAAATGGTGATTTCGGTATCTTTCGGCGCGACGCACGTCAAAATTTGCGAATTCTCGTTGTAGCTCCACGCGGCGTTACAAATAATCGTGTCGGCTTTTGCGGCGTGCTTGAGGACGAACTGTTGAGTCATGCCGTTCGCCGTGCCCAAAATCGCGTTCGTAACCGTGCCTTGTGTGCGGTAAAGTTGCAGGCGAATGTTGCTGACGGTTTGTCCGAATTGCTCCTCTTCGGGCAACGAGTAACTGAAACGCGTCAAAACCGTTCCGTCGTTGTACGGTTGCTGATTAACGTCTTTGGACATTTCGCGCCAAAATTCTTGGTCGCGATCGTAAGTATATGACGCCGTGATTGCCGTGCCCGCGTCCGCCGTAACCGTCAATTCGCTGGTCTCGGTGTTGTAGCTGAAATTCGCGACAGGTGCGCCGTTGCCGAAAACTTTAAGCGTGTTTTGGTCAATGTTCGTGTCACCGACGCCGTTTTCGCCGAGGACAAATGTATCGGCAGTGCCCGTCGCGACACCAATCGGCAAGAAAACTCTGCTTTTGGACGGCTTCATCAAGTTGACGTAAGCTTTGATTACGCTGTCGGTCAAACGGTCGTGGCGAATCGTCACCGAACACGTTCCGAGCGGCAATTCGTAATCTTGAATCACGGAGAAAATTTCGGCGTTGTCGCCCGAAACAACCGCCTCGCCCATGGTGTAGCGGATAACAATTTTCGTGAGTTTGCCGCTGTCGGTGCCGTCAAGCGTCGTGACGGTGAAACGCGTTTTGAATTGAATTGCTTCGGCTTCCTTGCCCGAAATCGCGGCAAGTGACGTGTAATCGCTCCACGTGTCGCCGTTTTTGACGCGGGCTGTCGTGTAAACCATTGCGCTGCCGGTTGTTTCGCTCGTCACGTCGACGCTGACAATTCGCGGTGTGGCTTGCGACGCCTCTTTAAGTTCGTACTCGGCAGTTTCAACCGAATACTCGAAAGTCGCACTGCTTGACATTGCGGCAAGTGAAATTTTTGCGGTCGGCATAACCGTCGCGTCAACGTCGGCATAGAGCGCGATTATCGGGTAGATTTTTTTGTTGACCCACGCCGAATTATCCGCAACCGCCGTGACTTCAGCCGCAGTGTTGCCGTTCGCAAGGACGCTGTCAACGTCGGTGCCGCCCGTGTATTCGACGGGCGCGCCTTCGACGAACTTCCAAATTTTATTGTCGACCTTGAACAGAAAGCGGCGTTTGGTGCCGTTGGGCTCGCTGCCCGTGATTGTGAAAGCGCCTACCGAAGTTTGCCCCGTTGTGTCGAGCGCAACTTTCGACGTGAGCAAGCCTTGACGGTCGAAAACAAATTCGTCCGTGCCAAAGCGCATGGTGTTGTATTGAAGCATTTAAATTTCGCCTCCTCAGTTGGCAAGCACGGTGCCCGTCGTGTCCTGACTGACAACCTCGTTGCAGTAAACGAACGCCCAACCCGACGAGCCGCCTGTAGCTTTTTCCGTGTCGCTTATTTTTTGTGAGCTATAATACGATGCCGAATTAGAGCCTGCACCGCCATTATAACCGCTTGAAACATGCTGGGTTGAATCATTTATTTTGTGCAATCCTAGACCGCCATAACCCGCGCCCGAAGCCCGTAATCCTCTTGTATTGGTGTCGCTTACATAAGAAAAACCAGAAAGCCCAGTTCCGCCCGTTGATATAAAAGCTTGATGAAACTTCGTGATTTTGTTTGCTACAATTATTATGTGTGCTCCTTGGTAAGGGCGCTTAAATTTTGTTGCCGCGCCGTTTGAGCCATAGCCGCCGCGTTCCGAAAAACTTGGTGCACCACCGTTAGCACCCGACCCACCAATATTTTTGTCGGTTATTTGTGCGGAAGAAGCGTTGCCTCTGTAGCCCCCACAGGCGTAACCTGAATCTGCGTAACTTCCAACCCAATTATAATATTGCCCGTTAAGAGCAGAGCCTAATTGCATATTGTTCGCCAAAATAAAAATTGAACCGTAGCCTTGACCGATTGGCAATTTGTTTGAATCTTGAGCGTTGCCGATTGTTGCAAGTCCCGTGCGTCCGTAAGCGTAACTGACAGTCGACACCGCAACATGTATTTTCGCTTGGGAGTCCATCGTGCAAGTGTTACTGACGGCGATAGCGCAAATGCCGCCCTGTGTGCCGTTGAACGCGGGAGTTGCCTCGTTCGTTGTCGACAGCGTGAAATTTTTTGCCTGCGGGATTGCAACGACTTGGCACGCGTAATTCGTGATTGAAATGTTCGGCGGTGTCGCGTCGAGCGTCAAAACCCCGTTGTATTCGTCGATAACGTTCGCGATAAAAAATCTGCCCGCTTCGGCGACGGTCGTAGAGTTTTTGTGATTCCAATGAATCATAACCATCGCGCCTTGAGCGAACTGAGCGAGCCCGTCGGTCGTCGCGCCCGTGTACGTGACTTTGTTGCCGTTAATCGCGGTGACTTTCGCGTAATTGTTCAGCTGTGTCGTGACGTTGTTCAAGTCGCCGAAAGAACCGTTGCCGAAATTTTTAATGCCGAATGCGGATTTCAGACGGCTTTTGTTTGAAATGCAGTCGTACGCGTAAAGTCCCTCGTCGTTGCGCAATTTCGTTTCGGACGCGATATAGCAGCGACAAATGCCTTGCCCCGCGGTCAAACTCGAACTGCGGTATTTGGCGAACATTTTGCAGGTAAAATTTTCAATCGTCTGTGCGGCAACCAAAATCGTCGAGCCGCCGACGTTGGTGACATTTGACGGGGCAGTTTCGTTATACGTGACTGAATTTGTTGCCCCGCGATAAAATTGCACGCCGTAAGTTGCCGTGTTGCCGATTCGGGAATTCGCGTGACAAGTCATTTTCTTCGCGATAATGAAAGCCGCGCCGTCGCCCGCGTTCAAAAAGAAATGATTGCGCGTGTCGGAATTTTCCCAGCCGCTGTAAGTGTCAATGTCGTCGACGGGGTCATTTGCTGTCGTCGGTCGAAGTGCCTTGCTTGCAACAGGAATTCCTTTGTCGGTCAAGTTGATGTGCCCGCCGTCGAATTTGAGCGTGTCCGAACACATAATCGCGACAATGCCGCCGTTGTAATTGGTGACGTTGTAAACGGGCGGCGTAATCGTGACACCGCTGCCGAGCGTCAAATTTTTGTATTGGGCAACGGCGACCGCCTGAACGTAATAATGCGCAAGTTCAGCTGACGTGATACAAGTCGTCGGATTTACGTCGAGCGTGAGGACGCCCGAATTAACCGCCGTGACGTTCGCCAACAACCAGTTGCCGAGATAAGTTTTGTAACTGCTTGAAGTCGTCGCGCTGACGTGAAGCAAAATTTTCGCTCCGGCAGTGAAAGTTGCCGTACCCGTCACTTGCGTTGCCGTGTCGATTGTGACGGACGTGGCGTTGATGGCGGTAACTCGTGCGTAACTGTTGACGGTCGAGCTGATTTCCGTCACGTCGCCGAGCGCGCCGCTGCCGTAGTCCTTAACAACAAAAGCCATTTTGATACCTCCCAATTAAGCGGTGAGTGTAAAAAATCCGTCGACGGAAAACGTGCCGTCTTCGGTGACGGTGAAGTTCGCGGCGTTGGTTTGATTCGTGTGAAGTTCAAGCTGCGTTTCGACGTTTTCACCGACGCCCGAAAAAGTGTAATCGAAAGTCAACTGCTTGCCGCGAATGTCGCCCGCACCGGTCGCCTTGCCGTTGTTGATGAGCGCAGTTGTCCGCAAAAGTCGTGTTCGCGTCAAGTCGTAAGTCAAATTCAACGGCTGATTGAAAATCACGACGGTTTTATCGCCGTTGCGCGCCACCGATTTAACCTGAACGTATTCGGAATTTTCGCCGTCCGTAATCGTGTACCAGCTGCCGACAAAAACGTTTCTGTCGGTCTCAATTTCAACGTTGGCAACGCCCGCCACCGCAGTTTGAACTTTGCAAGAATACATGTCGCAACATTTTTTGTCGTCGAACGGCTCAATCATCATCAAGTTCGCGTCAAGACCGAGTTCGTCACGGGCGTTGAGTTGCGTGTACAGGTTTGTCAAATTAATTTCGGCTTGCGTCAAACGGGAATTCATTTTCGGGATATTCGACGCGTCGCCGCCCAAAATCTGACTGCCGAGGACGCTTGCTTTCATCGTGTGAAGTTTGTCGTCGCCGGGATTAACCCAAATGTAATTGGAAAAATCAACCTCGTCGGCTTTGGCGGGAATATTCGGGTGCGGATTTTCGCTGTTGACGTGATCCATGAATTCGGCTTGCGTCAAGTAAACGAGTCCGCCGTCGATAACCGCAGTGATGTTGGTCGCCTTGTCGATAACGGTTATGAGCGTCAAAACAATGTCCCACAGAACCGAACCGTCGCCGCTTGGCATCCAACTTGACGCAATGCCCGAATTGCGATAACAGTACATTAATTCTTCGCCCGTGTCGGGGTCAATCGCGAACAAACCGACCTCGGCAATTCGGAAACCTTCTTCGACGCGGGCATTTGTGACTTGACATTTGACCGCCATACAGCCGCCGCCCGTGTGCTGAACTTGCGTGATAGCCGCCTCGAAACGCGGATTAATCAAGTCGTTCATCTCGAATTGCTCATCATCATCGACGACAACGCCGTTCGCGTCGCCGAGTTTGACGCGTGTAAATTGAAGTTCCTTACCTGCGACAGCTTTGCCCAAAAGTTCAAAGCCGTTGCGAGTTAATTTGGTGCCTTCCTTGGCACGCGCAACGTCTTCGGCAAGTTTGTTCAATTCGGCGTCGCGCCAAGCCGAAGCGTTTGCGGCAAGTTGCGCAAGTTGGTCGTCGGTCAAGTTCAAACCCGCCGACAGAATTTCGGAAAGATCTGCCATAAAAATTACCTCCTACAAAATTGTTTCTTCGCGGCGACGAATCAGCATTGCCAAATCGATACCCGTCGTCGTCTGCCCGACGCGATTAATCAAAACCCCGCCGTTGCTTGCAATGTTGCCGACTTCGCGAATATCGGATTTTTCAACGTCGTCACGCGGGTCGCGCAGTGTGATAAATTTCTTGCTTAAATTTGGGAAACGGAACCTCAACCGAATCCAATCGCCCGTTAGGGGAAAATCCTCGTCGTCGGCATCTTCGCAACCGATTGTAATTTCGCCCGAAAAAGTTTGTATTGCACCGACACGCACGACCGATTTATATCCGCGCCGCTGAGCAGGTTTGTAATTAATGCGGATATCGCCGTGTCGAAGTTCGGCGTTGCCCGCGTAAGTTTGGCTCTGCCATTTATGAGAAAAATAATTGCCGTCTTCGTCGGGACGCGTTGAAGTTTCGACTTTGACGTTGCCCGCCTTAACAAAAACCGGTGCGGCGTGAAGATTTGCCTGTTGCGAAATTTTAAGTTTCGGTTCGGGCTTGATAAAAATTTCGCCGACAGATTTTTCAGCGATACCGATTGACAATTCGGCTTGCTGATTTTTGGGACGCGCCAAACTCCAAACTTTACGACCGACAAAACCGTCAGCCGTGCCCGCGAAAATTTTGCCCGTCCACGAATGCGCAATGTAATTGTCGGTGTCGTGCGGCTCCGTTGCCGTGCCGATTTTGATATTGCCGACGCGAGTGTCGACCGTGCCCGCAAAAATCGGGACGCCGAATTTCAATTTCGGACGTTGTAAACTTTCCGTCACGTCGCCGAAAATCAAATTCGAGTTGCCCGCGAAAATTTTTGTTTCCGAATCAAGTTTCGGTTTGGCGAGCGAAATTGCCTTGTCGCCCGTCTGAAGTTCGATTGCACCGGCGAACGCGTAACTTTTGCCGAAAATGTCTTCATCGAAAATCACTTCGTAATTGTCGCACCACGAGCGAACGTTTTTGGCAACGTCGACCATGCGCAAATAAGTCAACCAGCCGTCGGGAGTTTCTTTGTAACCTTTTGACTGAATTTTGAAGTGATAAGGTTCGCCGCCGTACTCGAACCACTCAAGAATTTTGGCGTCACGAAAAACGTCACGGGCAATTTTTTCGACTGCGGCAGGCGTGCCTTTGATTCGGTGCCACGCGATTGACTCACGAATCAAATTGCGCTTTTCGGTCTCCGTCAGATACAGTGGTTCAAAAAAATCTAAGTGAAATTGTTCAGCTAAATAATCTAAGATATTGCCCGAAAGTTCGTCCAGTCGCGGCAAATGCAACACTTCACGCGTTGCCGCCGTGACCGATTTAAGTTGTGCGTCGAGTGCCTCAGCGGAAGCCTTTAGTTTCGGATCAAGCAGAATTGATTCGGGCAACACGTCAAGCAAACTGATTGTCGAAAGTTTTTTCACGCCTCCGCCTCCTTTCGATTAAACGTAACCGCGAAGTTTTTCACGGACAATTTCAATACGTGTCGTGATTGCGAATCTGCCCGTCAAGTCGCCGTCAAAAAGAATTTTTTGTACTCGTGCCCGCGGTTCCTGTGAATTCACTGCCGACGTTATTTCTGCCGACGCCCGCGCCTGCGCAATGTTGACGGGCTCATCTAAAAATCTTGCGTCGATGCCGAAATTTCTATCAAGCGGCACTGTATATTTTGTGGTCGCGATTATCATCTGCACGTTCTGAACGATTTCGGCGATTTCGTCTTCGGGCATGATTTTTACGTCGCGCAAGTCAATTATTACGTCAACGGTCATTTTCGGGCACCTCCGCCGCGTAGCTCTCAAACGTCACGTCCATCTTGCCGACGAGAATATTTCCCGCGTTGTCCCACGCTTCAACTTTCGACGAAGTTTCGGTAATAACCCACAGCCGCCCGCCGACGACCGTGTTGCCGATAACCAGCCAGTCTGCTTCGCCGCTCAAGCACAGCTGACGAACTTTTTCCATTTCGACAGCGGGATTGACGCCCAAGGTTGCGGTCATTGTTATCGTCAACGTGATTTTTTGCGTGTCCATGCCGAGCCATTCAAGCACGGGCTCTGCGTTAATCAATTCGTGCCGAGCATAACGGCTTTTCACGTCGTATTTAAAATCGTCAAACGTGAAAACGCGGTCTGTGTTCACTTCAAAAACCACGTCAGCAAACGCGCCGATAGCCATAATTTAACCTCCGATAAAAACGTTCGGGCTTCCCGAAACGTGACTGCCGGGCATTCCGCACACAACGCAAGCCGTAGCGTCGCCGGTTCGAGTGGCGGGGCGTCCGTTAATAAAAACGGTCGAGCTGCCCGACGTTGATTGAAAAGTCCCGCCGTGAGGGCAATTACACGCACCAAAATCACCAACGCGGTGAGCGGGCAAACCATTAATGAAAACGTTTGACGAGCCCGTAGAATTTGTGCCTGCGCGTCCGTGCGGGCAACAGGGCAATCCGACATCACAAACTCCCGACGTGCCGTCGCCGATTCGTGTAGCTTGCATGTGTCAGCCCTCCATGTTGATAAGAACTTTTTCACCTTTGAGGATAACGTTTTCGGTCGCGGTGAGTGAATAGCTCTTCGCGCCTTTGAAAACAATTTCGCCGCCCGCGTCGAAAACAATATCGTCGCCCGACTTGAGCGTAATTTTGTCTTCAGCTTCAATGATAACTTTGCCCGCGCATTTGATTTTCAGTTCGTGACTTTTGCGGTTGTACTCGACGAACGTGTCATCGTTAAAATCCATGCGCATCACGTCCGCCGAATTCGCGTTAGGCTTTGACTTGTCATTGAATCGGCTGCCGATAATCCAACCGTTGCCCGTCATGTCGGAATTGCTTGCGAACAGGCAGACAACCATATCGCCGACGTCAGGCATTGCGTAAAATTTGTTGCCCGCCGCGCAGGGCGTCAAAATCGGCATTTCTGCGCTGGTCATGCCGTCCTTGTCTTCAAAAACGACGCGTACCATGTGCTTTTCGGCATTTATCGACGAAACTTTGCCTTCGCGAACAAGTTGCCGAGCGTCACCGGTCATGATCTCACCTCAAATAAATTTTGGTCGCGTTCGTTGATTGCACGTTCCAAACGCTGTCGGCTCACGTCATAGAATTTTTTATTGAGTTCAAAGCCGACGAAACGTCGACGCGATTTCATGCACGCCACGCCCGTCGAGCCACTCCCCGTTGTGGAATCAAGCACAAGTTCACCTTCATTTGTGTAAGTCCTCACTAAAAATTCCATCAAGTCAACCGGCTTTTGCGTCGGATGGAAACGCGGCTCCATCTTGTTGTTCGTTGTCGGTTGCGAATATTCGAGTACGTCACGCGGATAATAATGGTTGCCGTCGTTGATTGTGATTGACGAACCGCGACCTTGGTAAACGCTTTCGCGAGTGCGGGGCTCTTCGTCCTGAATTCGGACATACGGCTTGCCCGTGCGGAATTGCGGATTGTACGTCGGGAGCTTGCGATAAAAAACCAGAATATTTTCGTGTGCGCGCATTGGCATTCGGTTTGCGTTCAAAAATCCGACAGCTTTTGACTTCGTCCAAATCCATTCGTACCTGAACATTTTGCGATTTGCGTTGATTAAGTCGACCGCGAACGGGAGCTGACTGAACAGCACGATCGCAGCGTTTTGTTTCGTCACGCGATTGAATTCAGCCCACATTTCCTCAATCGGCAGCCGAATATCCCACGACGCGTCGGTTGTTTGAAACGGCGGGTCGCAAATGATAGCGTCGACCGAGCCGTCATCAAGTTTTTTCATGCCCGAAATGCAGTCCTCGTTGAAAATCTGATAATCCATAAATCGCTTAGCCTCCAAACAAAAAAGCCGCTCCGATTGGAACGGCGATATTTTTTTTACTCCGAACGCTTATCGAGCGCGTCACTTAAAATTTTTTGTGCATCATTGATTGCCGCGAGTAATGTTGACGTGTCGGGCGGGCGCGGTGTGTCGCTGAGTCCCAACAAATAATCCGTTGAAACGTCAAATGCTTGCGCAATCCTTACAATAACTTTTGCGCTTGGTGTCGACGTGCCGTATTCGTAGGTTTGATAAGACTGGTACGGGACGCCGATTTTCTCCGACAGTTGCCGTTGACTCAGTTTGAGCGATTGCCGAAATCTTTTTAATGCGGTTGGAATTTCCATTCGGTTCACCCCCGCGCTAACTGTTTTAGTACGGTTTTTTGAACGGTTAATGTGCCCGCGTTCGCCCCCGAGCGATTGATTGTAGCCGTTGGGTGTCATGCAGTTAAGCGCACGAATCCAAAACTTTTCACGGGTGTCAAGTTGCTCTTGCGTGTCGCAACGTTCGATAACCTCAATCGTAAAATTTTCAAGTCCACATTGCCGCATCGCATTACCAAGCGGCGAATTCGCGTGCGCGTGCTGGTAAAATCGTTTTTCAATCGATTGTCGTGTTTGACCGACATACGGCTTGTTGTTGAGCAGATTGGTTATCTTGTACACAACCACGACGTTTCACCTCACCTTCAATCAATCGAAGCAAATCATTCGCGCTTGCCTCGATACGAGCGAAAATTTCTGCGTCATGCGCGTCGTTTGGTGCCAGTCTTGGAATATCGCTCAACCCCAGCAAATAATCCGTCGACACATCAAACGCTTTTGCGATTTTCAATATCGTTTTGACCGATGGCAACGTCCGCCCCGTTTCGTAAGGTTGATACACCTGCCGATTGACGCCCAAAGCTTGCGCAACGTTGTCTTGCTTCAAATCAAAAGTTCGGCGAAAACGTTTCAACGCCTCACTGACCTCCATAACAAAACCCCCTTAGTTTTTCGCACATTGTAGCACAAGGGGGATTTATTTTGCAAGGATATATTTTCAACGCACGCAAATTTTTTTTTGCAAAGCTATTGACATGCAAACTTTCATTTGCTATATTTAGCACAGTTAAGCAAGCAAACACATGCAACAATCAGTATAACGCCGAAATCACGGCAAGCGCGAGGAGAGGAACTAGCCGAGACCGCAGCCGCGATTTAAACCCAGAGTTAAACTTAGGAGGAAACCAAAATGACAACGGTAGGAACGAAAATCGAAAGAAAAATTGCGAGCAACGGAGTGGAAATGTTCTTCGCGATTGACAAGAACGGCAAAAAACACCGCATTACCAGAGAAGACGCAACAATCCCTTACGCGTATCAAGTTCGCGAACAATACGAAGCCGAACGCAAAGCCCGCCGCGAAGCCGCTATCGACGCGATTGAAGATTACGCGGTCAGCACCGAAGCCCAGGACGTCGCAGTTGACGCCGAAATCGAACAGGCAGCCGCCACTGTCGACGAGACTGAAGTCGACCCCGTCGAAACCGCAATCAGCAACATGCACGACGACGAACTCGAAACCGAAACCCGCGAAAGATTTGCCCCGTACAAAGCCGAATTCAACGCCGCCATCAAAGGAATTTACCTCGACGATTTGTCGGGCGGTTACGAAGAAAATCCCGCGATTATCCCCGCCATTGACCTGTTGCAATTCGTGATTCCGTTGGCACTCACCGACCACAGCGAGCACGCTTACCGCAAAAATCCCGACGGAACCTTCACCGAAGACAAAGCCGCGTTCAACCGCCTTGAGGAAGTCGAAGCCGAAATGTTCAACGCAAGCGGTCACAAAATCGGGATTGACAACCTCGATTACGAAGTCGACAAACTTACCGCCGAATTCGCCGAAGCCAAAGAAATTTCCCGCCAACGTTACGCTGAATTGTGCGCCGCGCAGGTTGCCGCCGACAAAGCCGCCGATATTACGCAGGAAAAATATTCTGCACTGTACAACCTGGGCTCAAGCCGCGCTGAAAAACTCCGCGAAAAATTCTTGCGCACGGGCAACGTTGCGAGTGACATGATGATTCAAAACCAGGACGGCTTCTCGACAATCCCGTACCTGTCCTCCACGTGGATTTCCTTCAACGTCACCGAAGCGGGCAACAGCATTTCAATCGCCTGCGACGAGAGCGAAGGCAGCCGCTTCATCCTCGCCCGTTACAAAACTTTCAAACAAGCCGAAAACGCGATTAACCTGTTCGCCGACGCAGTCAACCGCGGTGATAAGAAATTCACCTTCCCCGCCGACGAATTCAGCTTCAACGTTCAGCGTTTCGCGAAGCCCGACGACAAACTTATCGAACTTGCCAAATCGGTCGCCGAATCAATGAACGCGCAAGCCCCAACCGGCTGGGCGGTGCTCTACGATACCAAAGAAAACGAATACCAAATCATGACGCCCGAAACCGTCAATCACGTCGACACAATCACGGCGGGCGATTACCTGAACCCGAAAGAATTCTTCAAGCAGTTTGAGCCCGACGGTAAATCGCCCGAAGAAATTTTCCTGGACGACCGTTACCGCGAACTCGCCGAGCTTGAAGAAATGCGCGAAGAAATTGCCCGCGATTATCCCCACGAAGTTGAGCGCATTGAAACTCTCGACGAGATGATTGACGAAGCCAAACGTGAAATCGCCGAAGTCGAATTTGGCAAGCGTGACACCGTCGAAAATGCCTGCAAAGCCGGCGCGGTCGACGAAGACGGATACATTTACTTCTAAAAAAAAAATACGCCGAACGGTGCCGACGCAAAGAATATAAAAACGGAAATAAAAACATAACACGCGGCAACGTCAAGCGTCAATCCCCTGCGAACGAGCGGGGGATTTTTTTTTAATAGCCTTTGAGACATTTGCGCAACTCCAAATCGACCGTGTAGCCGTCGCCGACGCGGTGATGTGCTTTTTCGATAAGATAACGTCCCGAATAAAATCCGTGATTCACCAGTTCAATGACGTTGCCCGCTTGATACTCAAACTTGCCGAGTGTCGTCAATCGAATCTGGATTTCTTTTTTATTTTTGTCGCGCAGCTTCTTTTTGGCTAACTTTTCGGCTTCGGCTTGACTTTCAACTTTCTGGTTGATTTTTAAAACCTTGCCGTCGTCCTTCGAGCTGTCCTCAAACTTCGCGGAAATTTTTTCGTCTTTCTGACCGTGTTTGTAAACAACCTCGCACGATTTATAAATTTCCTGAAGTGTCGCCGTCGCACTGAACCGCTTGATTATCGACAAGTCATAATCGAGTTTTGAAATTGGTTCCTGCGCTTCCATTTTGGCTTCGTCGAAAATTATCAGTTTGCCGTCCGCAAATTTCAGCGCAAGTCCGTTGTCCGAACAAAGCTTTTCGAGGAACGCCAACGCGGATATTTCCGATTGTTCGGCGCGCTTTATCGTCGGATCTTCTGCCGTGTCGTAGAAAAGTTGCACGCCCGCTTTCGACGCCACGTCGTTGGCTATCTGCGAAAGTTTCACGTTTTCCCACGCTCGCGACTCGTCTTTTTGACGCAAGCCCGAATTCTGCGGGATTGAATTCAGTTTGATCCGCGCCGTGTTCGGAGGATAATTATTTTGAATTTCGTCGAGTTCAAAACTGCCCAAGTCCCAAGTTTCAATTTGCTCAGTGCCCGTCCAATTTTCGCGCCACAACATAATTGTGACCGTGATACCGCGTTTCGGCAACCAGTCACCGATAAACCGATGGGATTCGTCGCGCACTTCGATTTCGGCTGTATCGGCTTCGCCGCCCGCGTTGTCCGTGTACGTGATTGATTTCAAATACGGCGACAAGTCCGACGTAACGTCCGTGCCGTCAGCCGAAATATTAACTCCAACGTGACGCGTCAGCATTATGTTTCAGTCCTCCACGGTGGCATTTTAATTTGCCGTTCGTTTGAAATGTCGGGCAGTTCAAGTTCGACGCCCGCTTTAAAAATTACCGTGTCGACGAATTGTCGATTTTTATTGATTAGCTTTTCAGTCCAGCGGCACGAGCCCAAAGCCTTGAACGCCGCCGAATCAAAAGTATCGCCCGCAACCGTTGTGTACGTCATAAGAACGACCGCCTCGCTTCTTCGTGCCTGTGCGCGTCAAAATTTCGCGACCATTCGTCAAGTGACGGAATTGCCGCTTCGACGCCGCGTTGAATTGTATTTTCGTCCGCGTTGCCGTTGACCGTAACGTTGATTGTGAAATTGAAAGTCGACGGTTCCGAATTCGACGATTGAGCTTGCGGCAAAAGTTGTTCGGGACGTTCGATCGGAGCGACCGAATTTCCCTGCGTTAAATCTGTTAAAGCCCCGCCGACAATGTCGCCGAGCGCGGGCGGCAACACGGGCAACTGCCCCATGATTGCGCTTAAATCTGTCGGTTTTATCAGCCCGCCCGATTTTGATTGTTGCGGCGTGAAAGTCGGTGTGGTTATCGTTGGTGCGTTGCCGCGACTTTGTTGCAAACGTCGTGAGCTTGTCGCTGTCAGTGGGCGTCGACGCGGATAATTTCCGTTGGTTGCACGCGCAATTTCGGTTGCCCGTTGCTGAATTACCGGTTCGACTTTCGGCAAATTCGGCTGATTATTTTCGCGTTGTGCACGTTCGCGCTCATACTGCTCACGTTGCACGCGACGTTTATCGATTTTAACGTCTTCCGAATCCTCCGCCGTGATTCGGTTGTATTCGGGAATGTCAATGCCGCGAATATTGCCGAGTTCATCTTTTTCGATATTTGCTTCGGAAACTGCCGAGATAACTTTTTGCGCGGCTTCAACTTGTGCGGTCTGTGTTGCTTCCTGAATTTGTCGGCTTGCCGTTGAAAGAGCTTGTTGACGAATAATTTCTTGTCGGGCGCGTTCAGCCTCGTATTGTTCGCGTTGAACACGTCGCTTGTCGATTTTAACGTCCTCGGTATCGTTTTCGCCAATCCGATTGTATTCGGGAATATCCATGCCGACGACGTTGCCGAACGCGTCTTTTTCGGCTGAATCGTAGCCGCCGCCGCTGCCGGGCAACATGCCCAACATTTGACCGGTTTTCGTCCAAAGTTCGCGAGCACGATTGGAATTGTCAATCGGGATTGCCGCTTCGGGCGATTTTTCGGCGAACGTCGTAAGGAATTGTCCTTTCGGATAAATACCGCCCGCGTAGTTCGCTTTGACACCACCGCCCGCACTTGCCACAGCCGCCGCCGCACTCGCGCCCGCCTGCGCAAGTTGTGAGCAAGCCGCCTGAACTGCCGCGCCGAGCCCCGAAACTGAACCTGCCGCGCCGCTTGCCGCAGATCCGAGAGCCGAAACTCCGCCGGTTGCGCCCGACGCCGCAGAACTTAAAGCTTCGATACCGCCCGTCGCGTTTTGTGCCGAGTTGCCCAAAGCGTCCGCGCCCGTTGCCGCATTTTGCACCGACGTTGCCATTTGCTGGGCTGACGTACCGGCTTGCTGTGCGTTCGTCGCGAATTCTTGAACGCCCGTGCCTGCCGTTTGTGCTGAAGTCGATAATTGTTCGACGCCCGCACCCGCCGCCGCGAATTGTGCCGACATTTGGTCGACGCCCGCCGTTGCAGTTTCCATTGCCTGCATTTGGCTTGCCGCATTCGACGCCGACGAGCCTACTTGGTCGAGTGCCGCCTGTGTTGCCGACGTGTCAATCGGCGGAGCTTGCGGTTGCTGTGCTTGTGCTACAGCCAACAAGCCGGTTGCCATATTTGAACCTGTAGATTGACCTGCCGCCACGGTTGCCGTTGCATTGGAATTCAGCGCATCAATTACGGCAGAAACATTTTTCGCGCTTTGCTCCACATTGTTGACAACATTTGTGCCCAACTTTTCAAGGTCGGTCAACGCTTTTGAACCGGCGTTTAATAATGCATCAGCCGCGCCCGAAAAGTCACCGTCTGCAATTTTTGAAAACGCTTCGGAAAGCCCCGTGCCAACGTCCGCAATGACCGTTATCAAGTCGGCAAAAAGTTGAACTATTCCCGCGATAGCCGACGCCGCGCCCGTCAACACGACCGCGAACGCTTTAACCAACGTGCCGCCGATTACCGACGCCGCTTGACTTGCCGCCGAACTTAACGTTGCAAATCCGCCGCTTGAGGACAACGCGTTTAACGCAGTCTTGACTTGATTTAACGCAGGTGACAATGCGCCCGTGATTATTCCCGCGATTTTGCCGAACACCGCAGAAACCTTGTCCCAATTTTGATAGCAGTACAGCCCCGCGAGTGCCAACGCCATTAACGCGACACCAACGGGCGAAAATACGAATGCCATTGCCGCACGAGCCGCGCCTGCGATTGCCGTACCGATTGACGATAAAGTTGCCACGATACCGCTTGCCGCAGATCCCAAAGTTAAGCTTGCGAAAAACGTCCGAATTGCCGCTGCCGCCGCAGTTGCTTTTGCCGAAATGCCCGCGAACAAAGTTGCCCAACCGCCTGTTGTGGCAAGTCCGCCTGCCGCGAATGCTCCGACAAATGCCGTCCGAAGTGCCGCAAGTCGAGCGATTAAACCGCCGAACATTGCGCCATCTGCCAAAGTTGCAAGTGCCGCACGCACCAACGTGATTGAACTTGTGATAAACGTCCAGCCCGCGAACGCAAGTTTGACTGCCGCCGCGCCGACTACGACCGTTGCGAGTGCCGCCGCAATTCCTGCCGCCGCCTGAACTATGCCGGGATGAGCCGCGATAAATTGAGCCGCCGCCGTTGCCATTGGCGCGAACGCTTCAGCCGCCGATCGTACTGCGGGCAAAAGTGCCGTGCCAATCGAGTTGATAACCGCGTCAACTGCCGACTCCAAAGCTATCATTGCGCCGCGTGTGTCGTCGTTCATTGTGTGCGCAAATTGTTCCGAATAACCGTCGCAATTCTTTAACGCGTTCAGATATTCGTTGAAAACTTCGGGTCCCTGTTCGATTATG
Source organism: Selenomonadaceae bacterium (assembly GCA_017470715.1). GTDB lineage: Bacteria > Bacillota > Negativicutes > Selenomonadales > Selenomonadaceae > Quinella. The sequence continues at coordinate 26,294 of JAFUYE010000002.1, read as the reverse complement.
TTTACCCAGCCCGAAGCCGCGTTCGCGCCGAAAATCGCACCGATTGACGACAATTTTTCCTCACGACTTAAGCCCTGCATTTTCGTCGACAACTGCGTTATGATGTTGCCCATTTTTTCCATGGGCGGCGCGTTTTTGTCGTATTGAACGCCCAAACGTGCAAGTTCAGCTTCCGATTCGAGAGCCATTGCCGTCGCGTCCGAAACCGAAATGCCCAGCTCGTCCATTGCTTTTGACGCTTTTTTGGGCGGTCCCGAAAGTCTTAACAAGCCCATGCGCAGCGCGGTACCTGCCATTGAACCTTTGATACCGGCGTTGCCCATCATCATCGTCATTGCCGCAGTGTCTTCGAGTGACGCGCCAAATGCCGCCGCGACCGGAGCCGCATACTTCATTGTTTCGCCGAGACTTTCAAGATTGACGTTTGAATTCGTCAGCGCATAGGCGTAAACGTCCATGAAGTGCCCCGCTTTTTCAACGGGAACTTGCATTGCCGTCATATTGTCGGAAACAATGTCCGCCGTCCGCGCCAAATCTGTTCCCGCGCCCGCCGCAAGGTTGAGCATACCGGGCATTGTGCCGTAAATCTGTTCGGTTTTCCAGCCCGCCATGCCGAGATAACCCATTGCGTCAGCGGCTTGCGTCATTGTGAATTGTGTCGTCGCGCCGAGTTCGCGGGCTTGTCCTTCAAGCAACGCCATTTCGCGGTTGACGGTCTCCATGTCGCCCGCGCGGATATTTGAAGTTTGCGTGAGAGCTTTAACGCGGCTCATTGCGTGTTCAAACGTCATCGCGTTTTCAATCGCCGATTGGAACGGTTGAGCGATTGAACTTGCCGTCGACAACGCGCCCTGAAAGTTGTTGTACGCGTTGAACATGTTCTGCGACGCCTGATTACTCGCCGATTGTGCCGCAGTCAGCTGTTGTTGACGTTGCAAAGCCGCGTTGACACGGTCGATATCCGCCGCCAAACGTGATTCACTCGACGCGAAACTTGACGTTGAAAAGCCCGCCGCCGAAAGTTGTGCCTTGAGCTGTCCCAACGCCGCTTGCTGTGATTGAATGCTTTGATACAGCCGCTGATTGTTCGATTTCGCCGCCGAATATTCGCGTCCCGAAGTTTGAGCCGCAGTGTTCGCCGCCGCCAATTCGGTTTTGGCTTGCTTGACTTTGTCGGAAAGTTCTTTGTACGACTGCGCCATTTTGCGAACGGCGTCTTGCTGTGCGGTGACTGCGTTTTGTGTCGATTTTATTTGGGCACCGAGCGACGACATTTTGAGTTGGTCGCCCGCTTTTTTCGCGTCCTCGTAAGCCTGTTTGAGTTTCGACAGATCTTGACGCAGTTGCTTTAACGTCGCGTTGCCGCTTGACTTCGTCGTCCCGATTTTCGATTGTTCGGCTTTCAGTTCGGCAATTTTTTGTTTGAGTTTTTCGACCGCCGCAGTGTCCGCTTCGTATTTGGCTTTGGCGGATTGAAGATTTTGTGCCGACTTGGAAAAATCCGCGTTTGCCTGACGCAACGCGTCTTGAATTTGTTTGTAACGTTGCGCCGCCGCCTGAAGTTGATTCAAGCCCGCCGCCATACCCGCAAGCCCCGACTTCGACGCTTGAGCCGCATTGGACGCCGCACGTGCCGAGTTGCCGAGACCGCGCATAGCGTTTGCCGCCGCGTTCAGTGCCGCTTGTAACGAGCCGTCAAGCGAACCATTTATGTTAAACGATACCGAAAAAGATTTTCCCGCCACAAACGTCACCTCCTGCGATTGGCGTTTTTGATTTCGCGATTAATTTTCTTGACTTTTTGGTTGACCAAATTAACCCAACGGGGCAACGTCACGACCGGACGCGTCATCCAAAATTCAGCTGAACCAAAATTTGCATGAACTAATTCGAGCGTTAAGCTTCGGATTTCTCCGAGGGCGTCTCGTCGCCCGAAGAACCGTAGAAAAAATTAAATGTTCCCTGACAAACTTGTATGTACTGTTTCATCGGTAATTCTTTTATGTCGGCAACGGGGACATTCAACGCCAACGCCGCAAGTCGCGCTTGAAAACTTTTCGTAAACGTCAAGTCGGGGAAATTGTTGCCCGCAGCGCGTTCTTGTGCCTCCGCCGCTTCAAAATCAAGCCCGCGCAGGTTCGCAAGTTTTTCGTTAAGTGCTTTAATGTCCAACATGTTTCAGCCTCCGTTAAATGCCGAGAGCCGCACGAACGGGCGCAAGGTAATCCGTGCCGTTGACGCGGTTGATAAAGTTCATCTTGTCGTGCATGAAAAGTTCGATATTGTTGACTTTGACCGAAATAACGTCGCACTCGAAAGTAATTTCGGTGTCCGTCAATTCACTGGGCTCAAACTTACCCATTGCGCCGCCTTTGACGCGTCCGCGTGCGTCGATTCTGACAGGCAACGGTTTTAATGTGCCGGTCGCCGAGTCATATTTTTGGATTGCGCCGCGTGCCGACAACATAACTGCTTTTTGTTCAAGTAACGAAATCGGCGATTCAAACAAAGCGCGGAACGTCAATTTCATCTCAAGGCTTTGCAAATGTCCGAGTGTCGGGGCTTCATATTCGCCCGCAATGCCCGCACCTTTGATTGTCTGCGTCATGTATTGAAGTTCGGGCAATTCAACGCTTGCTGTGCCGAGACAACGCCCGCCGTCAATGAAAATCTCGTAATTTATTACTTGCTCAAGTGTTTCCTGAACGCTCATCTAAATCACCTCACGAAAATAACGCCGAAAAATATTCATGATTGAACTGCACGGTGAATTGAATTTTCTGCGCAGGCACCGCAAAGCCGACGTCCATACGGAAAACCATATTGCCGAGTGCAAGCTCGTTCGTCGGATTGTCTTCTTCCAAAAATGCAATGTCGCCGCCCAAAATTGCGCCCGATTTTGCCAAACCATTAAGCCACAAACGCACCGAATCCAACACGGCGTCGACCAAAACGCGATTCATCGGCGAATCAATTCTGCTGAAGAAATTCACCGTGAGCATGTTGCAAATCCAGTTCATCATACGGCGAACACTGATAAAATTAATCGGGTTGCTGTCGTCGGGGAATGCCGAAGTGTAGTTGCCCCAGCTTCTCCAGCCGCCGAAATTCAACGCAGTCACGACGCCCAAACCGTTAATGTAGTTCGCCGTCGACTTGCCGAGATAAACGGGCTTGCCGTCCGCCAAACACATTCCGTCAACTTGAAGGTATTCATTTGACGGGCTCTTGAACGGAATGTCGCCGCGAGCGGCGTCAACCGCACACATAAGCGCGGCAAGGTGTGTGCTCAAATGATATTGTTCGCCGCTGAGCGTGACTTTCGACCATGCAGAAACCAAAAAGCCATCAACAAAATTTTTGCCCGTCTTTACCAAGTTGACGTTGTTATATTTTGTCGCAGCGTCTGTCGGCAAGTCGGCAATCGCGATCGTTTTAAAGCAACCGTTAATGCTTTTCGCCTTCGCCGCGAGTGTCGCCGCAACAACCGAGTCCGTAGAAAATTTCGGGGCAATCAAAGTGCCGGGCACGACGCCGAGTTTCGGATAAATGTCCTCAACGCATTCAATACCAAGATTGTCGCCCGTCATTGTGTCAACCCCGCCGATAATCGTCGACGAAGTCACCGCCGTTGCGTCAATTTCGCGGAACGTCACTTTGATTTTGTCGTCGGTAACTTTCGCCGCGCCCGCAATCGTGAGCGTCAAAGTCGTCGCGGTGTCGCCACGTTCGATTGTGTAATCGTCATCTTCGACCAAAACGGTTTCGCCGCCGTCATGAGCCGTGAAAGTCAACGCGCCGTCAAATTTCAACTTGCCGTCATCGGTGAGCGAAATTTTTCCGTTGTTAATCGTGTAATCGGTTGTCAGATCAAGTTCATTGTCGCCCGCCGTCAACGTGAAGTCGCCCGTAATTTCGGCGGGAATATCAATTTCGGCGTCCTCGTCGATAATGCCGATTAAAGTTTTTGTCGTCGGTAATTTTTCCGTCGTAACTTTAATCGAACCCGCGACAATCGGTTGTGAAAGCGTCACCGGTGCGGAAGTGCCCGTGACTTCGACCGTCGTCGTCTTCGCATGTTTCAGCGGATTTAAAACGTTGATAAAAATTACGGGCGCAATGCCGTAAAGCGAAAAGTGAACCCGTGCCGCTTCGCAAAGAGTGTAACTTTCAAAATCGTCACTCCAGCCGAATTGTTCAACAAACTCCCTGAGCGTCGAACAAAGTACGGGTGTATTCGGTTCCGCCGCGTCCGTCGCCAAATGTACGGGCGCTGTGCCGATAGCCACGGTTGGCATTGTGATTTGCGCCAACGGCGTGATTGACGTTGATACTTCGGTTGTATAAATGCCGTGTTTAAAATTGATGTCTGCCGGCATAAAAATTCATCTCCTATTCATCTTCCAAACCTGCGAAAACCGCGTTCACGGAATTTGGAATTGATACTGTAAACCTGTCGGTTTTGGTGAATTGCGGCGAACGAACTTCGACACGTTTGACGCCCGCCGTTAAAAGCATGTGAACAAGCTTTGACGGATTTAAATCGCGTCCGAGTTTGGAACGTTGCCATTCGACATATTCTTCGACAGCTTTTTCTGCCGCCGCTTGAATTTCCGAAGCCGCCGTCACGTCCTCGCGACTTATCCAATAGCTGATGTCCAAATCGTATTCGTGAATTATCGGTACCCGAACAGACAACAAATCCGTCAGCGGGCGCACCGTTCGCTTATTCAAAAATTCTTCAATCGCGGATAAAATTTCTTCGCCGGGCAACTGTCCGTTTTTCAGCAACGGATAAATTTGCACAGTGCCGGGCGTTTCCGAATCAACCGCCACGTCCGAAATCAACGCGCTCACCGACTTTGTATGAAATGCGTATGCGCCTTCACTGCCCGCGCAGGAATAAGCTTCAGGAGCTTCGTGAATTCGTTCGCGGAAATTGTCGTCGGTCTCAACGTCCGAACCGCCGTCGCTTGTTGTCACGTTTGTTATTGACTGCAAAAACGCTTGCGGGTCGACAATCTGCGTGAGTTCGCCCGCCGCGTAATCGTTGCCGATTTCGCCCGTTGTCGTGCAAGTTGCCTTTGCGCGTTTGACAGTTTCGCCCGCCAAAAAAATTAACGGCTCGTCCAACGCAAAATACACGTTGTCGCCCGCCGTTACGCGTGTTCCTTGATTGATAACCGTGACGGCTTCGCGTGCCGTCGAAAGTGTGACTTCAAGCGTCGTCCATGCCGAAGTTGCCTGAAGTCGTTCGCAACCTACCAAATCGCCGAGCCTGTCAAGATATTCGCCCGTCGCAAACGCAAGCAAATTTTGTTTTGCGACTTGGTCGATAAGCAGCCTCTGTTGCATCAGCAAAAGTTCAATGCCCCGCAGGAAAATTCTTAACGGGTCGGCGCGTTCGAGTTTTCTGCCCAATAAATTTTCAACCGTCGAAACAACCTCAATGTCTATCGTTTCGGGGTCGGCGGTTGCGAAATTTATCGGCGAAATGTCTTTAATTTTCATACGGGCTAACACCTCTAAAGGGACGCGGGCGCAAAGTGTTTTGACGATACGCCGCCAAAGTCAACTTCGTAATGCCCAGCTGGTCTTCGCAACTTTCAACGTCGTAACGTTTTTCGTTCATCCAAATTTGTTCGCCGTGCACGGGCAAGCGTTGTTTCTTCCCGCAGTAATCGGCGGTTTTGAAATACAGCGTCAAAAAATCGCCGTGCAGAGCGTCAAAATTCAGTGACGCGTTGCCCGATTTTTGCGCGGTGGAGCTGTCAACCTGCGCCCGCAAATAAATCCCGTCAAGCGTCACAAATTGGGCAAATTCTTCCGACTCGACAAAAATATCCAAATCGGCTTGTAAATCGTCACGGAAACTCATTTCTTTTTGCCGCGAGGTTGTTCGTCGAGTGTCGGCAAACCCGCAGGCAAGTCCGGTGCCTTGTTATTTTTTTTCGGCATCACAACCCAGCCGCGGTTTGCGTAATCTTCCGCTTCGTTCTGCGGCATTTCAATCGACTCGCGTGCTTTGTAAAACGTCCCGTCGTAAATAAGATTGCGTCTTGCTTTGACCGTCATAATTATCACCTCAGTTTCTGCCTTTGAATTGTCCGTAAGCAACTTCGATTCGCTGTCCGTTCATGCACATGTACAAACTCCAGTACAAATCGTCCTCAATCGAAAACCACATTGCGCCTTCAACCGTTGAAGATTTTGTGCCGACGACAATCGTATTGTCCGCGAAATCTTCTTTCAGTCGATTGTGGAACATGCCCAAGCCTTTAAGTACGGCTTCCTTAGTAACCATTTTTTTACCTCCTAAGGGAGCCGCACCACGCAACGGGCGACTCCCCGTCACGTTATTTTTGCTTAGACACAGCGTCCGTGGAAATGCCGCGTGTTACGCCGTTTATATAAAGAAATTTTCTTCGTGCCATAGTTTAGACGTAGTAATCACTTTCAAGGTACGGCGGTGTGAAATCGGAAGTCCACAACGCAGTTTTGAAAATCCGGAAATGGTCAAACGAGCCTTGGAAGTGAGTACCGGTGTTGTTGAAAGTCGCGTCGCCTATGCGGAATCTGCGACCTAAAATTACGTTTTGCGTAAAGGAACCTATCAACACGCCGTCCAAGAAAAACCGAATGTCTGTACCGTCATAAGTCAACGCGTGGTGATGACGCGTTCCGACTGGCGTAGAAACGTTCGCAAACTCTGTGCCATTGTAAAACATGTCGAGCTCGTAAGACGGTCTCGCGCCGCAGCGGGATAACATAATGCAAAAATTCTTTTCGTTCGTCGTTGTACAATTTTCGTGAGTTGCATAAACGTTGTTGAACGTCCCGAAAAGCTTTGAATTTGTGTCGTCGCGTCCATTCAGCCAAAAATCAATCGTCCAAGGGCTCGCGCCAACAGAATCAGAAACTGTAGTGTTGTCCAGGTAGCTATCGCCATTGAGATAAAGCGATTTTCCGGAAGGAACATTAGCGTCATCAACAATCGTCGGCGTCCCGACTGCGGTCCACGTGTTCCCGCAAAAATCTATTGTCGGCGACGAACTGAAAGGCAGATAGGCGACAATGTCATCCGGCAGCCTCGGTGCCTTGTTAGCTCCGTCGAAAACGTAAGTTTCACCGCCGTAATAAAATTTCGGGACGGGGACGTCGCCGCTCACGTCAAGCCAAAATCCGCCATTAACTAAATTCTCGGTCGTCGGTAAAACAATATCGTTGCTCCAAGTGCCATTACCGCGCAAAGATTTATTCGCGTCGCCGGCTGCGGGAGCAGGGACAAGCCCGCTTAAGCCGCCCGCGATTGAAGTCGCGCCCGTGAAATCGTCGTAAGTTGCGCCGCTTAAAACACTTGCCCAAGTGCCATCACCACGAAGAAACTTTGATTCGTCGCCTGCCGAAGGCGCGGGGACAAGTCCACTTAAGCCGCCCGCGACTGAAGTTGCACCCGTGAAATCGTTGTAAGTTTTGCCGCCGCCGCCACCGAGCGAATCTTTAATCGCGTCATGATACATTGCGAGACCGTGTATCACTTCTGCTTTTGAAAGCATAAAATCACCTCAAATAGCAAAGGAGCCGACCAAAAGTCGACTCCCGATTAGTTTTGTCCGTTTAATCAAGGTTCATCGCCGCCCGTCGTGGCGTCACTGCCGCCGCCTGCAGTAAACAAGGCGTCAATGTCCGCTTGCAAAATTGTTTCGGCGACAAGGTCGTCAAGTTTAGTTTTGTAAGCGTCCGTAAAATCGTTCGTGCTCAAAGCTTTACCGTCAATTTTGGTAACGAAATTGCTTGTGTTGATGTTGACAGTTTTATTGGTGATTGCCAACGATACGCCGCCGAGCATGATTTTTTCGATCGCGTTGACTTGCGCACCTTCCTCAATGTCGCCGAGTTTTTCTTTGTCCGCGTCGGTGAAATCGTTTGTCGACAGAACTTTGTCGCCGTCTTTTTCGACGTAGCCGCTCAAGTCAACTTCACCACCGAGATTGTCCCAGCCCGTTCCGTTCCACGCAACATTGTCGCCCGCTTTGATCGGTGTGTTAAAAGCGTCTTTGCCGCCCGCCGTGCGAACGTTGTAAATGTCGCCGAGTTTTTGCGCGCTCGCGGGCAAATTCTCAAACGCCATAACGGAGCCTTTGTAAGTGACACCGCCGACAACGTCAGATTTTTTTGCGAAAACCGATTCGTTATAGATATCCTGTTTGGTTTTGAATTTGCCGAGACCGCTCAAGAATTCTTGTTTGTTGATAGACATAAAAATTCCCTCCAGTTTTAATTGAACGCCGCGTACAGCGTTTTATGCAATTTCAGTAATACTTTCGTCGAGCAATGTGTATTCACCGTCGCGTTCGTAGATTGCGAACTTAATCACGCGACGAATCAGCGGGTTCGTCATCAAGGTTTGCTCCGCGACGAAATAATAATTCGTGCCGTTGACCGGTTGCTCGCCGAGATAAACAAGCGGTTTGTAAGTTGCGCCGATTAAATCTTCGACCGCCGTCCATGCGCTTGCCGCTTTTTGCGGGAGTTTGCACGCGTCGAAATTCTCAAGTTTGATTTTGCCAAACATAATTTTTCACTCCTTAAGGATTGGGGAAAAGTCCGCCGATATCAGCGTCGGTGATAGTTTCGGAATCGTCGTCGCCCGTTGTCGGCGCGGGGTCGGTTGAACTGCTCACGCCTTTGGTGTTGATTGTCGCCCAATCGGCAAAAGTTTCGGGAACTAAAATCACACGGCTGAAAATCGACAACGAGCTTTGTTGCGCATCAGTGTTGTAGTTGTAAACGGGCATGTTGTTGGCGATAACGGTTTGCCAGCCGCCCGCTTTATCCATGAACGTGATAGCTCCGTAAATTTGACGCCCAACGCCTTGAACTCCGATAATCGCCGTGTCGGGGTCAATGTATGGCTTAGTTTTTCCGTCGGTATCCGTAAACGTCTCGGAGTAGGAAACAATTTCCAAATTCAACGCGCTGATATGTCCGATGAAACGGGCTTGCGGCGAAGTGTAATGCGGGCTGAAACTTGCCATTGACAGATTTTCACGGTTCGGGATTGAGAGCCATTTGAAAATCGCTTCGTTGTTCAAAAGTTTTTGCTCAACGTTTTTGCCGCAAACCATGAGCGTGGGGATAAAGCCCGAATCTTCCTGAATTCGTTCGGAAATCGCCTTAATGTCGCCATAAATGTCGGCATTCGGCAGCGACCAGTCGGTTGACGCGTTGACTTTGCCGTTCCAATCGAACTTGATAACGTCTTTTTCGACCGTGACGCCGTCATCCGCGTAGCCGTTAATCGTCAAAGTGCCCGTCTGAAGTAAATCTGCCGCCATTTTAGCTTTTGTGTTTTGAATCATGCGCAACAAGTCGGTCAAGTCTTCGGCTTGCATACGTGCCGCACGTTCGGCGACAGAAACATTCGAGAACGCCAGCGGCATTTCACCGAATTGACGCAACTCAATATCGCCAAGCCCGATTGTCCTGCGGGGCGCGATAAGCGGAGCACGATAAAAACGAATCTTACTTCCGCCACGGTTCACGTCGACGCCGTTGCGGACGCCTTTTGAAATAAACGGTGCCAAAAGTCGATTTTCTTTTCGATACTCGACAGCAACAAAGCCGTTTGTCATCGGTGACGTAATTGAATTAGGGAAGAACATATCCAAAAGATAACTCGACGGGGGCTTGATACGTTCCACGACACCTAATAAATCAAAGCTCTCGGTCAACAACCAAGGGTTCTGAGCCATAAAAATTCATCTCCAATCAAAAAAGCCCGCCGAAGCGAGCAGAAATATTTTGCAAAAAAAAATCGCCTGTGCTAAAATGTCTTTGTGATAAACCAATACGCGCAGGGCAAACTTTCATTCGCAGTTTCGATTTTACCAGCCTTGCGCAAAAAATGCAAGGAGGATTTTTCACATGAAAGACACAGTTCAAACCTTCGCCGATAAACGTTTCGGCAAAATCCGCGTCGCTACGATTGACCGCGTGCCATGGTTCGTCGGCAAAGACGTTGCGACCGTTCTCGGCTTTTCAAATCCCGAAAGAGCCGTTCGCAAGATTGTCGCCCCCGAATTCAAAGCGGTGACAGTTTTGGACACGTCCGGCGGCAAGCAGGAAGCCACTGTTATCAACGAAGCGGGCTTGCGCCAACTCGTTGCGAAAAGTCACTTTGAAGGTGCGGAAGCTTTCGCAAATTGGATTCTCGAAAATGTTTCTCCGTCAAGCCGCAACGCCAACATTCAAGTCTTCAGCAACGAAGAATTCGGCGACGTGCGCGTCCTCGGCGACTTCGACAATCCGCTGTTTTGCTTAGCGGACGTTTGCAGAGTTCTGGATTTGCCGCAAGTTGCAAAGGTCGTTCAGCGGTTGGATAAGGGGGTGCTTTCTACGCACCCCGTTGAAACAGCAGGCGGCGTTCAACAAATGTACTTCGTCAACGAAGACGGTTTGTACGACGTGATTCTCGACAGTCGCAAGCCCAACGCGAAAAAATTCCGCAAATGGCTGACCGGCGAAGTCGTTCCGTCAATCAGAAAAACGGGGCGTTATTCGGTTTTCGGCGAAGAAAATGAGCCCGAAGAAAACGATTCTGTCACCGCCTGTCACCCCCAAAAATTGTCGCCGCAAGAAAAGCTGAACGCGCTGTTTAAATGTGCCGAGCTTGCCGACAACCCGAAACTGCATGATTCGATTATCCGTCGCATTGTGCGGTTCGTTCTGCAGGAAATTTAATAATCCACGTGCCCGAACATGTCTTTTAGAGAACGCAAATGAATATTGGATTTTCTCAGTTGATCCTCGAACGGTTCAGTCGTCAAAGCCGACGTGCCGCCGAGGATTATTTTTTCGCGGTGAAATGTTCCCGAAGCGTAAGCCTGCGTAACCGTATGGTCGGCATCGGAAACAAAATTATCACGGGCAATGACGAGAACTTTTGACGCGTCCGAAACGTTTGACACGGGCGCGAAAACCGCAGTAGGTGTGTCAGCCGCAAGCAACATGCCGCGTTGAATCGCCGCGCTTGCTCCGACGTTGACATTCCAAATTGATTCGGGAATTACGCCGCCCGCCGCAAGTTCGTCGCGTTGAATCCCGTCGAAAGTGCCGAAATATTCCATGTCACTTACCTCCGTTTGCGAATTTGACAATCAAATCTTGCTGATTTTTGACGGGGTCGACAGTTTCTTGTCCGCCTTGAACGCCTTCCGCGCCGCTTTGCATTTGCTCACGGATAACCGCCACAATTTTTTCTGCCGCATTGTCAACCGGTGCAACTGCGGGAATTTTTTTCACCGCGTCAACGTAAGGTTGAATTTCGGCAACGGTTTTGCCGTCGATAAGTGCCGCGTCGACAATCGCGTTGACTGCCGCGTTTTCGCACTTCAAAGCCTGCAAATCACGAACTCGTGACAGTTCTTGTTGCCGAATTTGTGTTGCGTCGACTGCATTTGTCGGGTTTTCTGCAACTTCTTTCGTCGTGAGTGCGTCTTTGATGGATGCCGTCAATTTTTCAAAGAAAGACTGTTCGTTTTGAACTTCCATATTTTTTACCTCCATTGCTCGACGTAGTTTTTCTTCGTCGAATTTTTTTATGTCAACGTTGAGATTGTTGACGACCAATAACTTTTTGGCGTCGTCGATTTTCAAATCTACCTCGTCGGTGATTTCGTCAATAAAGCCGTAGGATTGCGCTTTTGACGCCGATAACCACGTTTCCGACTGAATCATCGTCCGCAGGTCGTCTCGTGCGTTTTTCGGCGCGTCAGCCCGTTTAAAACGGCTCTCGTAAGTTTCGATTATCGAATTTTCGACCGCCGACAAACTGTTTTGAATTTTTTCGAGCGACGGTGTGTCATAAAATCCGCACAACGCCACAGAAGGCAAATGTAACATAAATAATGAATTGCTTGCCGCACGAATTTTCCCGCCACTGCCGCAAGCGATAATCGTCGCCGCAGACGCACAAAGTCCGTCAATCGACACCGTGACGCCGCCCGAATAATTTTTAAGTACGTTAGCGATAGCCAGAGCCTGAAATACGTCGCCGCCTCCGCTGTTAATATGAATAGTGACGGGCTTGCCGTCAAATGAATTCAAATCATCAATAAAGCTTTTAGCCGTTGTGTCCGCGTCCGTCCACTTGTCCGCAACTATGTCGCCGTAAATAAAAATATCCGCCGAAGCGGATGACTTATTCCAAAATTTTTCCAAGGTTTTCACCTCCAATCAAAAAAGCCCTGCAACGGGCTGAAATGTCGAATATGTGAGCGTTGCATACGTGTAAAAAAACGGCGCGGGTCTGTTTGGTTCGATTGCCCAGTCCGCGTCGCCGATTAGCCGAAATTTTTTCGCGATAAGTCGGTGCGTCAAAAGATGTTCCCGAACTGTTTCCGTTAAGTGGAACGGATCTTGCCAACTCCAACTTTCAGCCGCGAACGTGCCCATGCTCAAGCCGACGTGCGAAATTGACCGATAGTCTTTGCCGTCGAGTTCGTCTGTGGTGCCGAGCCACTCAACCAGCACGTAAGGAATAAACGCCGTGTCATTGCCTTCGACGATTGGCAGAAATTGTTCGTAGACGTTGACGGGCAACAACCTTGCGTCCCTTGAACTTTGGTGTTCGTCGGGCAGTTTGAGATTTTTGACGGCTTCGCGAACTTCAGCCGCAACCGCCTTGACTAAATCCCGTGCAATCATGTTTTCACCTCAGAAAAAGCCGAGTGCCGCCGCCGCATGTTCGATTTCAATTCCGATGCGTTGTTCCATTTTCCGAACGATAAACGGGGCAACGTGCGGATTTGAAAGCATGCCAGGTGCGGACGGTCCCTTTAAGTGACGAATCGGAAATCGACTTGCGCCCGTGCGTTCGTAGACGTTGCCCGACTTTTGCAGGAACGCATGTGTAATTTGCCCGCCTTGTCCGCGAACGTTCATTGCAAAAACGCCGCCCGCAGGCATGATTCGGGGACGCGACCGAGGACGCACGATAAATTTCGGCAACGGATTTTTGCCGCCGCTTGAAGTCATCGAGCCCGACAAGCCCGCCGCTTTAATTTGGATTGTGCGCGTCACCAAGCCCGCATTTGCCGTGTAACGTTGCTTTACACGCGTGCCGGCTTCTTTTTTTGCGCCGCGAAGTGTCCGCAGAACAGCTGACCGCAGAGCACGTTGCAACTTGCCCGCGTCGGCATTTTTCAGTTTTGAAATCGCGTCATCAAGTCCGCGTGTCGTTATCGTAAACATTTCACAGCCTCGCCAAAGAATCCGCAATCCGTTTCACGCGTCGTGCATTTTGAATTTCGTTGTCTTCGTCGTCGTCCGCGTCATCGGTTTCGTCGTCCGTTGATTCGTCGGGATTAACTTCGGGTGTTTGTGGCGGCAAAATTTTCGACAACATTTCGCGTTCCTGCGCCAACGTCGCAACAACTTCGTCGAAGTCTTGACCTTCGCTTTCGGCAATTTCGCGTGAGTACGTCGTTAAGCCCGCGTCAAGTCTCAAAATCATTGCCTGAGTTTCTTTGACGGGGTCTAAAATGCCGCTCCGTTCGTTGTACCACGCCGCCGAAGTCCACAGCGAACGCGTCAACGGGTCGTCGAAAAATCCGGGCGCGCTGATTCGTCCGAGTGCCACAGCTTCCGCAAGCCACTGTTCGTAAACCGGCTGACAAAAATCTTGCACGAACGCCGCCTTGCGTTGCCGAAATTCGTCCGCTGCCTGCAAAAGTGCCGCCCGACTTGCCGAATATGACGATTGGAATTTTTTGACGAGTAACTCGTAAGGGATATTCAGTGCCGCGCCGATTTGCGTTAAAAATGAATCCGTGAACGCCTCGAACGTCGATTGCGCGTTTGAACTGTCGACAGATTTCACGTCCACGCCGCGGGGAAGTGCCGCGATTGTCGACGAGCCCAATTTAAAATCGCTTGCGTCAATGCACGGTTCATTCGGATCGCTTTCGTTTTGCCCCGCAATTTGGTTTAAATCCCACTGGCTCGCCGACTGCGTGAAAAACAACGAGTAAAAACTTTTGATAATTGCGCTTGTCAATTCGGCGTCGGCATAACGCGACATTTGCTTAATCATCTCAACCACGGGCGCGAGATATGGAACGCCGCGAAATTGGTCGGGGCGCGTGTCTTTGCATATGTGCAGGACATTTCGACAGCCCGTAGCCTGTCCGAAAACTTTCACACGTTGCCATTTCAATTCGGGGACAAGCGATTTCGGTTCGTTCCAAATTTTATTGCAAACCCAAATTGCCTCAAGTCGCCCGTCGCGATTAACTTCAATACCGTTGACGATTCGATTTTGGGAATTTGTGGCTTGCATTTCGACTTCGGACACAGCCGCAAAGCCTTCGATTATCGGATTGGACACGCGCTGAGCGTCAATCAAATGCAACCGCAAACTGTACGGCGTTTCAAAACTTGCGGGACGACGTTTGAACAGACAAAAACCATCACCGTCAAACAATGAGCACGTGAACGCTATATTTTGCAGTTCGTAAAAATTATTTCGGCGAAGAAAATCACAATGCAAATCGTTCGCCCAAAGTTCAAATTCGCGTTTGGTGTGCCGTGCCCAAATTCGCGCATCGTCCGCAGTTATGCCGAGTTCGTCATAACGAATTCGCGGGAACAATTTTAAGCCCGCACCGATAACGTTCGTCGACTGCGTTTGAATTGCCGCGTGACCGATTGCCGAATTCATCACCAAATCAGCCGCACGGTTGCGCAACAAGTCTAAATTGGCGTCAATGTCTTCCTTCGCCGACCAGTGGCGCGGGTTCCAAGCCTTTAAAGTTTTCTTTATGCGGCTTGCGCCACCGTCAGAAAAGCCGCTCAAAATATTTCACCTCAATCAATAAAAACGACGCGTCGAATTCCTCTGCCGGGATTTTCAAGCATTGCGATTTCGTCTTCGAGTTCGGAAATTGCCGCACGCACAGCCGACAAATCGGGACGCCGCAAACGCCGCGAACCAATTTGATATTCCACGCCCGACAAAATTTTTCGCTCAGCTTCGCGGTAAAGCTCCAATCGTTCAGTTAAAATTTCAAGTTTCGTCATGTCTAACTCCAAATGTCCGTTTCAACGAAAGATTTTTTCGTCGAGACGGATTTTTTCTTGCGTTCGCGTTTCGGAACGGTTTCATTTTTCAGCAACGCCGCACGATTTTTCCAAAACGCTTGAGGATTGTTGCCGACACAACTTTTCAAACACGCCAAATTGTAGACCGCCAAATCTAACGGCTCATTGCGTTCGTGCTCCGAAACAGTTTGCCAAACTTCGTAAACAACGCCGTTGACGCGCCGCGAAACTTTTTGCTCCGAAATTAATCCCTTGAAATAAATCGCGTCGTAACCGCGCTGTAAAAAATTGTCGTCACGCGGGAAATGCATAAGTCCTTCGCCTTCAGTCATGCCGAGCCGCGACATAATTTCGTTTTTGCCGTCGTCGACACCGAGGAGCGTCAAAAGCACGCCTGAGTTTTTCGGATTGCTGTATTGGTAGAGCAGAGGAATTCCCATGCCCGCTTTACCTTTAATTGGGAACCTGCCTTTGTTCATGCGCGACCGGCAATAATCGTAAACCGCCGCCGTTGCAAAACCCGAATCAACGAACGTGCGCGCAATTTTCATTGGGACGCCGTCGCTGCGAAGATAAATCCGATCAAGCACTTCATCAAGTGCCTGCCACGTCGCAAGTTGATTCGGTTCACCGCGAACAATGCCTTTTAAAATGCCGTAACGTTCTTCGCCCGCGCACCAGCCCGCGATTTCGTATTCAAGACGATTCGCCTGCACGTCGACCGACGCCGTCAGCAAAAGCACGGGCAACGGGATTTCGGCGTCATAATCTTCGCGACGTTCGAGGAAAACATTTTCGTCGTCGTAAAAGCCCGTCATTTTGTAGCTCAAACCGAACCGTGTATTGCAAACGACCGATTCACGTGACGCGTTGCCGCGAGCTTCAAGCCACTCACGCATTATGTCATTCCACGACAACCACGGCGACGAAAATCCGTTAAGCCAGAAACTTCGTATGCCATTTTTAATCGCGTCGGGATTTTGTGCCTCGTAATGTTGCGGGGCATTTTTCATTTCGGTTTCGGTGAATTCAAAACCGCAATCGGGACAACGCCACTTTACCGAACTAACGACGACCGATTTATTTCCCGCTTCGTCGCGAGTTTGTTTGAAGTCAACCTGCATTTGCCGATAATCGAGACTGTGAAATTCGCCACAGTTCGGGCACTGGTGCCGCCATTCTTCCTGCGTGCCGAGCTGATATTCAACGTCGATTCGGCTTGCACCTTCGGCAGTCGGCGTTGAAAACAGCCCGATTTTGTAATTCCAAAATGTTGTTGTGCGTTTTGCCGCCAAGTCAACGGGATCGCCTTCGTTGCCTGCCGATGGCGGAAATCTATCAACCTCGTCGCACAAAAGAATTCTTATCGGACGTGACGCCAAACCTGCGGGAGAATTCGCGCCGTTGAGCACGACACGCCCGCCCGTAAAAAATTTTGACAAGATTGTCTGCGTCGCGTCGCGAGTTTTAACTTTGTCGTAAAAAAGCGGCGTCAAGACTTTTGTATCCTGAATCATTTTCGACAAGCGAACTTTGGAAAAATCCTGCGCCATTTCGAGTGTCGGCTGAATAATCATAATCGAGCACGGATCCAAATGCGCAAACCTGCCGACGATATTCAACAGGCATTCGGATTTTGAGACTTGCGCGGCGGCTTTGACTGCCACGCGGTGAATTCTTTCGTCGGTGAACGCGTCCATGACTTCCCGCATGTACGGCACGCGGCTTGTTCGCCATTGACCGGGCTCGGCGGCATCGGCGGGCAACTGCCGGAAACTGTCCGCCCACTGCGACACAGATAATTTACGTATCGGTCGGACGGCTTTCGCCAAAATCCTCTTCAACGTCTTGATTGGTTTCAAACGTCGCGCCCTCCAAACCTGCTGCAAGTTCGATTAGATTTTCTTCGACCGCCGAATTCAGCAACTGATAAATTTTTGCGCGGGATTTCCCTTCGAGCTGTGCCGCGTATTTTGCCGGCAAGCCCAAAAGTTTACTGCGAAAGTTCGTTAAAATTTCGCTCAGTACACCTTCAACCGCCGACGCCTCGTAAAGTTCGCCGCGAGTTTTGGCAAGTTTAACCTCGGCAAGTTCGCGCTTTGCTTTTTCGTGTAGTCCTTTTTCTTTCCAAAAGTTGACGTTGTTTGAGCCTTCGCCGAGCGTTGCATTCTTCGACAGGAAAAAATTTTGCAAGCTGTCATAAAGCATAACGCGACCGGCTTTGTCGAAATCGTCACGGATGACAATTCCCTCGTCAATCAGCTGGTTTATTCGCTGTTGGCTCAATCCCAAAGCGCGACCGAGGTTTGTTTGTGTGACCGTGCAACTTGTAATTTCTTCGTTCAGCTTGTAATTCAAGATTGCGCCTCCAATTTATTAACCGTTTTGCTCCGCCGTGACCTCGACGCCACAAGTACAAGTGAAAAAAAATTTTTTTACCTGGACGACCCGCGCAAGTCGCGCTCGCCTCGCAGCCCCGCCGGTTTGCTCCCAGAACCTAATTGGCTTTGCCATTGCAACACAAAATCCCGTGTGGTACAATGCAGTCGATACACCAACAAAGCCACGCGGGATTTTTGCGTTTTTATTCTAACAATCCTGCGTGACAAAGTCAAACGAAAGGATTGATTCATATGCAGATGACCGACGACGTTCGCCGAGCGTTGCAAACGCTTCGCGACAATGCGGAAAACGACTTCGAGCGGCACCGAATAGATGTCCTCGAACGCGACTTGACGAATCCGCCGAAACCTGAAATTATCGACCAAAAACACCAAAGTTTTCTCGGCATTTCGTTTCGCAAGCGCAAAGGCGGACATTATTTCAACCCGCAGATTTCAATTTATCGTCTTGTTTGGATTTACTATCGCGGTGAATTGCCGCCGCACGCAGTGATTCATCACGTCGACGAGAACAAAGACAACAACGATATTGAAAATCTGCGTTCAATGACAGTTCAAGCGCATATGCTGTTGCACGGTCGCAAAAGCAAAGACGACGAGAACATTTTTGTTTGTCAAGACTGCGGAGTATCGTTTTCATCACCGGCAAATCACGCTTTGTATTGTCCCGAATGTCGGAAGAAACGAGCCCAAGAACGCAAACGAAACCGCGAACGAAAACGGGAATACAAACGAATTGACGAAGAAACAAAACGATTGAACGCGGCGTCGCGCCGAATACAAACAATTCAAAGGGGTATTTGCACTTGTCCCGTTTGTGGTCGAATGTTCTGGCAAAACCCCGGCAAACGCAAAGGAATGAGCGACCGCAAAACCTGTTCCGTTGAATGCGAGCAGATTTTACGAGAACGCGCACGGCAAGCCCATCGTGTTGACCGAACAAGGATTTGCGAAGTCTGCGGCAAATTGTTTAAGTACAAAAAGAAACCGCAAAAGACTTGCTCTGTTGAGTGTGGGAAAATTTTAGCCGGACGAACACAATCAGAACGTCGCAAGAACTAAAATCGTGCTCCCCAACTTCATAACGCCTTCGGGCGTTTTTTTTATGTCTAAAAATCAAAAAAGCCGCCGTAGGGAAGGCAGCCTTTCTGACTTTTAAGGGGGCATTATTATCGAAACAAAATCTGCATGGTAATTGTAAACGCTGACCGCATGTTTATCAACGTCTGTGGCTGTCGAAACTTGTCGGCAGTTGTCGTTTGCTGTCGGTTTTTGTCGGTCAGTGTCGGGGAAATACATTTCGCAAAGTTTTTTTGTAAGCAATCATTTCGTGTGCATCGAGACCGATTGCGCGAAGTCCTTCGTCGTGCAGAAAGATTATGTGACTTCGAGAGTAATGAATCAGTTTAGCGATTGCCGCGAACGATTGACAGCAAGCGTAATAGTAGCTCAAAACTCGTTGCGAAAGTTCGCGCATGTTGAACGACTGGAGCTTGATGAGCAGGTTTGCTTTTTCCTGTTCGATTCGCGTTGCGAGTTCGAGCGTTGATTTTTCGGTGTCAACGATAAGCGTTGCAAGCGTTTCGATTTTGGGCGTTTGTGCGGGGGTATGTGGCATTCCGTCAAGCGGTGGTGTTGTTGGCTGAGCGAAGACGCGCAAATCTGCCAGACGTTGAATCATGCGGTCATACTCGTATTTCAATTCGCGGACGATATTCAGTTCCCGATAATCCATAAATTAACCTCCGTCGGTTTGGGTGTGAAATGGTCATTTTGCGGTGAAAAAATCCGTTCGTTGTTTTGACTTATGCATTATATCACGTCGTGACGCCATTTGTCGCGATTTTTTTGCTCCGTGAACGGCGAAAAAATTTTTAAATTTGTTGCCGTAGCAACTATGTAGTTGCTTTTGCAACAGTGCCCATGTTGCGGTTGCAACGTATTTTTAGGCGTTGTCACCGCATAAAAAACAAGCTGTGACGCCACTTTTCTAATTTTGTCACCTCAAGTGTCACCGCAGGTGTCACCGCATAAAAAATTGCTGTCACCGCATGAAAAGCTAGCTGTGACGCGGTTTTTTTGCAAATGTCACCGCCGTCACCGCATAAAAACACAATAACCTTTATGCGCGGGAGAAAATTTTTTTAAAAATTTTTTTGCGTAGTTGATAACAGGTATCACATAAATTTTTTTAAAAATTTTTCCGCGCGCGGTAGGAGAAAAAGTGAAAAATGTGCGGTGACATGCGGTGACACTTCAAATAAATGGCGTTCTAATGCGTTTTCACAAATAAAAAGTGTCACCGCATAAAAAATCGCATGCGGTGACACTTGAAAGACAAATGGCGTTAAATCAACATCTCGTGCGGTGACACCTATTTTTCTCATGCGGTGACACCTGCGGTGACACCCTTAAAAAAGTGGCGTCATATCAACGTTTTTCGCGGTAATCGCCGAAAACGAAAAATGTTGCGCTTGCAACGTGTCTTTGTTGCAGTTGCAACACCAAAAAAAGTCCACTTTGTGAAATAGAAAACAAAAAAAGGGGCAAAGCCCCGTTTTTTGTTGTTGTGACGCGGTTTTTTTAAAGTTCGTCCTCGTAATCGTCTTCGTCGTCTGCGGTGACGGGCTGATAAAGAACACCGGCGTTGATGACATACATTTTGGCACGAACACCGTCAACGCGAACTTGTTTTGTTTTGTTGCGGCTGTCTTTGCAGTCCAAAAAGCCTGCGTCAAAAAGATCGGACAAGAATTTTTCGTAGCTGGGTAGTTTCAAATCGTCCTCGACAATATTGCGGAACGCGTTTTGATAAAAACCGATTCGCCCGTCGGGAAATTTTTTGCCGGCAGACGGTGCGTTGCTCTCCGCATGGAAGAATTCATCTTTAATCGGGGAGCCGTCTTCGTATTTTTTCGGTGTTTCAAAGCGTTTGGGATTTTCCATAACCCACGAGGCAAGCAATTCGATTGCGCGGTTCACGTCGGAAATTTCTTCGACAGTCGGCAATTCGGCAAGTTGGTCGCCCGCCAAACTTGCGGCAGAAATTTCGTCGAAAGTTTCAGCTTCACCGAGACAAACCAGAAAGTGATAAAACGCGACGAAGCAAGCGATAACGCTGCGGGCGTTGGTTTCGTCGACCGAATCAAACCTGACCAAACGATTTTCACGGACAAAGCCGCTGTCTTTGAAATTGTCGCAGAGCGTTTCAAAATCCTCGCGGATTGTCAGCGCGTTTTCGCTTATGTAATCAATCCACTCGCGCCCGAAGTGTCCGTGATTGCTCTCAACGAACAAGTGAACTTTGCGGGCGTCGGTGTCGTTGAAAACTGCCTTTTTGACATGCACGTCGATAACGCGTTTGAATGCGCCGCGCTTATCTTTCGACGACAGCATAGGTTTTTCGGCGGTTGAAAATCTCACCGAGCGAAAAGTTTCGGCTTTGCGAACGTCGCCGTTGCGTTTGTTGGCTTGGTTGATTAAGCCCGTGAAAAAGTCGTAAATGGCTTCGGATTTTTCGAGTTCGGCTTTTTTGTTCATGGTTTCGCCTTCGTCGAGCAGTTGCGGGAAATCGCAAAATGCCGCCGCCATCGCCAAACGGTTTTTCGGAGTGCCGCCCCACGTGCGGAACATTTTACCTTCCGACGGGTCGCCGAACACGGACAAACCGATTTTTGGCAACGGAGTTTTGGCAAGGTTACTCGTGCCCCAAAAATTAATTTGGATATTTTTCGCCTTGATAACTTTCAGCATTGGCGCGACGAGACAGGCACCGACAGCGAACGCGACCAAACGTTTTTGCTCCGTGAAAGTTGTCTTGCGCGCTTCATACGGAAGAATTTTCCTAAAAAATTTGCGCCACTCCTCACGGTTGCCGCGCACTTTGAAAATGGATTCGTAATCGACGCCGCTGCGTTCGACGTGATAGTCGTCGGTGTCGGGCGGGTACGCGAAAACTTTGCAGTCGTCATCCTGCCAGCCGGGCATTGCGTATGAGTGAATTTCTTCAAGGCGATTTTTCTGTTCGTTGAGTGCAATCATCATCGCAAAATATTTTGCCAACAGGCGCGGGTCTGTGATGTGCACGCCGTAATTGCAAAGTTCCGAAATGGCGCGAGGATCTTGGAGCGTGCGACCGTCGAAGATTTTTTTACGCCAAACGTGACCGACTTTGAACACGGTTTGATATTTCGTCATGTGCGTTGATTCTTCGTGAAACACTTTTGCCGGCACGATAAGATTTTGGCACGCTTCGAGAATCAACGGCTCGTCCGAATTCTGCTTGCTCGGAACGCGCATTTTAACGCCGTCCTCGTTGAAAATGACACCTTCGGGCAAATACAAATTGACGGGACAATTTTCAACTTCGCCTTGAGTTGTCGGCGGGGCTTCGATATAGCTTGCGCGTTCGGCTTCGCGTTGGGCGTCAATTTCTTTTGCGCGTGCGGCTTCAACGAATTTTGCGTGAGTTTTTTTGGCGTGGTTAAAGCACGTTTCGATTTTCTGTTCGATTCTGCTGACATTGAGCGCGGCAAGTGCGTTTTCGTCGGCGGTCGGTTCAGGTTGCGAATTATCTTTTCGCCACGCTCTGACTTTGGCTTGTGCGGCGGTTTTCGCGCTGCGAAGTCGTTGCAAGAAATTTTGGTACGTTGCGCCGAAAAAGCTGTAATATTTGAAGTGACCGAGATATTTTTGATTCGTAACGTCTTCGGCATCGAGCGCGGTAATTTTTTCGAGTGAATCAATCCGAACGGCGGCTGATTTTAAATCTGATAATAAATTGGCGTCGATAATGCCGTTCTCTTTTTGCCAACGTTCAATCTGCGCGGCTTGTTTATCGTCGGCGGGCGTTTCGGCGTTAATTTCGGGCTCCTGCGCGCAAATTTCGGTATGTTTGGCGTCTGCGGGTACCGAAAAAACTTCGTCGTCGGTCAACGTGCCGGCTTGTGCGGCGTCGTAAATTTCTTTGATTCGGGCTGAAAAATTTTCGGGCTCTGCTTTCAAAAATTCGTTGGCGTCGTTGTATTTTTCGGAGAGCAAAACGCCGATTGCGTCGTGACCGAGAGCTTTTAGCGCGTCAATAACTTTGGGCGTCTTTTTGATACCTGCGGCGTCGTTGTCGAGCATGACGACGAAAAATTTCTTGCCGATTTCATCAGCTTTAAGGCGGCGAGCGTGTTTGCGCGTGACTTCGGTGCCCATCAAAGCAACGGCGTTGACGTGCGGGATTTTCGAGAGCGAAACAATTCCGTTCGCCTTGATAAATTCTTCGCGGATTGACGCAAAATAAGTGCTCATCACGTCGAATTCGCCTTCGTGCACAAAAATAATCGGATCGTTGCTTTCGATTGCACGTTTGTAATTAAAAACGGGCTTCGGAGCGGAACTGTGCCATTTCGGACGCAAAACGTCTTTTTGTTCGTCGGTAAGTTCGTCCTCGTTGCCCGTGAAACGCGCAAGAAAACTGTATGGCGACGCGGGCACGATAAAAGCGGGCGTGTGCGCCTTGCCAAATTCGTCGACGTGACCGCACCAAAAATATTCGTAAACATTTTTGGGAATTCCGCGATAAAAACCGTCGTGCCGATTCATGAAATTTTTCAAGCCCGAAGCGGCAAAGCTGTAAAACCGCGAGTAATCTTTAAGTTCAGATTCGTCAATGTCGTCGTCCGCGTCGTCGAAAATTTCAGGTTTGGCGGCGGCGTGCGGGCTGTGAACCGTGCCGCTTTCGTCGATTGAAATGCCGAACAATGTGGCGACTTGCTCAAGAGCTTTCGGAAAATCTTTTGCGTCGGTGAACTGTCCTTTGTCGTTGACGGAATAATTCAGCGCGAACTTTGCCGCGAGCGAAATATTGTCCCACGTGCCGCCGCAAACAAAGCAGTACCATTCGAGATGGTCACCTTTCTGCGAAAGAAATTTCGGCATAATGCCGGTGCCGTCGGAGCCGCTGCCGTTGTTGCATTCGGGGCAGATGTAACCGCCGCGTTTTGCCGCTTTGAGCCCGATTTTTACCGCCACGGTGTCAGGGTCGACCATGCGCACGGCGTTGCGGATTTTTTCGCGTTCCTCTTTGGTGATGTAATGTTTTTGTACGGGGGCGGGGTGTGCGTCACTGCGCAATACCGGTTGCTTGTGCCAATCGGGACGATAAACCGATTTCAGTTGTTCGACGCGTTCAATTTCGTAGAGATAAACGCCGTCATGCGTTTTGATGTCGGCAGTAAACCACTGTGCGCCGTGCCAAAGCTCATTGTTCCATTGCAAAACAGTTTTCTTTGCTACACCGAGAATTTTTGCAATGTCCGCCGCCGCGAAATACTCTTTCCCGTTGAAGGTTCGCGGGCGTATCGGGTAACAGTTGACTTTTTGATTAACCGTTACCTGACCGTTACCTGAGTGCGCGGGCTGTGTGTGAGGTGACAGTTGATTTTTGTTTTGCGGTTTGATAGAATCGCTCATAAGATAATTCTCCTCCTTTTGGGGGTTGAATACAGAAATGCCGTCCGTGGCTTCGGATTCTTTGGCAGAACCGATTTTAGCACGGGCGATATTTTTTTGCAATTCTTCATGAGCGATTTCGGCGTCGGTCGTGATTTTTTCTTCAACCATATAAAATTAGCCTCCTTCGATTGACAACGCAACCGAAAGGGGCTATACTTTGCAATAACTGAATAGAGAAATGAGTTGCAAAGTGCCCGTTTCGGTGCGTTGGTTGTTTTAGCGAACTAATCTTAGCACACTAGGCGGGCATTTTGCAACTTGTTTTTTTTTGCCCGCCGTGCGCGTTTAGAAGAGCCGCTGACGATTTTCGTTGACGGCTTTTTGAATTCGGTCGCTCGCTATGTTGAAGAATTTTTCTTCGAGTTCAAAGCCGATGAAGTTTCGGTTGGTGTTGACGCACGCGACGCCGGTGCTCCCGCTGCCCATGGTTGCGTCCAAAACTGTTTCGCCTTCGTTGCTGTACGTCCGAATCAAATATTCAAGCAAGTCAATCGGCTTTTGTGTCGGGTGTGACTTGTCGCCCCAGCCGCCGAACGTCGGTGTGTTGTAACTAATCACGTCAGTCGGATAACGTTTCCCATCTTCGTTGATAAATAACATCGGCGTTTGTTTACCATAGTTTTTAGAATTGTTTTTGCTGTAAATGCGATACGGTTTGCCCGTCGAAAATTGCGGATTATATGTCGGCAACGATTGATAAAACAGTAAAACGTCCTCGTGCGCTTTGAGTGGCATTTTTTTTGCGTTAAGAAAGCCCGTGCCGCAATTTTTCAACCAGCACCATTTATAGCGGAACATTTTCGGGTTGCTCATAATCAGTTCGGCACCGAACGGCATTTGCGAGAACAGTACGATTGCGGCGTTGCGTTTCGTCACGCGTTTGAATTGCTCCCACATCGGCGCGAACGGTATCCGTTTATCGAAACTGCACGCCGTGATTCCGTAAGGCAAATCTGTCAAAATCATGTCAACCGAGCCGTCGGGAATTCGTTTCATACCTTCGAGACAATCTTCATTGAAAATTTGGTAGTCCATGTGCACCTCGTTAAAAAAGTTTTTGTTGGGGGGCAGCCCAGTCGCGCATAATTTTTAAGCTGTCGCCGCAGATAAAGTTTTCGTCAAGAATTTTTCGGGCGTCGTCGGTGCGCGTGAATTCTTTGCCCGTGAAGAATTTGTACGCGTCGCAAGCGGTTTTAATCATGTGCTGTTTGGCGATTTCGACGCTTGCCGGTTGAATGTCGATTGCGTGAAGTGACTTAATCGCCCGCAGTACAAATTCTTCGTTAAGCCGGTCGAGCCCGAAAAACATTTTCCAGACGAGTTCGCCGCAGGGATATTGCCCGTGCCCGACAGCGGGATCAAGAATTGTTTTGTCAACGTCGGCGACACACGAGCGAATACCGTCCTGCAAAATCATTGAAAACACGACACCGGGCGGCGTGAAAACTTCGGCGAATTTCTTGACGCGTTCCGTTGAAAGTTTGTCAGTGACGGGCATCATGATATTTTGCCTCCGTGAATTGAATCATTGCGGGTGTGAAGTCGAACAGGCGATAAAATTGCTCGTCAGATTTTGCCTTTTCGGCGAACAATGCAACTGTGTTACTGCGCTGAAAATCGTCGGTTGTGTCGAATTGCGCGAGCCGTTGCAGGTCAAGCAACAACTGAAAAAATTTGCTCATGTTCGTTCCTCAAAAACTGTCGCCGCAAGAAAAATCAAGTGCCCGTTGCAAAATCGCCAAGTCAAAGCCGAAATGCTCATAAGCTTTCCAAAGCACGGCAACATAATGGTCGCACGGCGGATTGACGCGCTGCGTGTCGGGCTTCGAATAATACATTGCCGAAAATTTTTCGCCGTTGACTTCAACCTCAACGGTGTGTTTTTGGTAAACACGCGGGTAACCTTCGTAACGGTCAAGTTGCTTTTCGTCGGCAGGCGTCAGATCCCAGAGCACGAACGGGACAGAAAAACCTTCCCACGGTTCGATTGTGCCGTAAGAATTCGGCGGGGTGCCCTTGAACATCAGGCGGTAATTTTGCAGTTGCCCCGTGCCGACGAGTTTCGATTTCGGACAGCGTTTCGCCATCATGTCAACGCTCATGTTCGCGCCGTAAGCCAAATATTTTTTCACGGTGAAAACCTCCTTAGAGTCAAGGGCGACCGAAGCCGCCCCGTCCCGATTGAATTAAACTGCAAATCTCCATGCGGCGTTGCCCGAAAGATTTTTCGTCAAGTGCAGGCGTGCCGTTTTGAATTCGTCGCCGTTGAGCCCGAGCCGCGTCAGA
>JAFUYE010000095.1 GCA_017470715.1 Selenomonadaceae bacterium | reverse complement strand
CCGAAAAAATTTATGCTGATAAAAATGGCAATCAATTTTTGGTAAAAGTTTTGTCGACGACATCACCGACGTTGATTTTAAATCGAATTCATGTCGAAACGCGGCGACAACATTTGAATTGCGACAATGACGCGAAGCGTCAACTGTTCCCCCGCTTTTAAAGCGGGCGGGGACGAAATTTCTAACGTCTCCGAAAAAATTTATGCTGATAAAAATGGCAATCAATTTTTGGTAAAAGTTTTGTCGACGACATCACCGACGCCGCCTTGAAGTCCGAGATTTTGTCCGTTGTGCGTCAATTCAACCGCACCCGCGTTACCCAAGCGCAAATTTATGCTGTCTTTGCCTTCCCATGAAAGATTTTCGCCCGCGTCAACGATGCTTTCAAACGCGACATTCCCGTCAATCGTCACGAGAATCCAGCAACGGTCGACGAATTTCGCATCGACTTTCACGCCGTCAATCGGTGCAGGCGGTGCGGGATTTGCATTTGCCACGGGCGTAGGATTTTCGGGCTGAGGTTGCTGTTGAGTCTGTGCGGGAGGTTTTGTCGCAACGTCTCCGCCGTCACCGGACAGAAACGACCACGCGCCGCCCGCGAGTGCCGCAATTATCACGACGGCCGCAACAATTAATGTGTTTGACGAGCCGCGATTTTCGCCGCGAATTTCACCGACAACCTTTGAAGATTTTTTTTCGGCTTTGGCAGGTTTGACAGATTCGACGGGATTGACGGGCTTAACGATTTTCGGTTCGTCAATGATTTCTTCGATTGGATTTTTTTCGCCGGAAACTTCAACGGAATTTCCGCTGACCGGTGACGGAGACGGTGCCCCATGAATTTCTGCGGTGAATTGTTTGGAAAACTCGTCACCGTCCAAACCGAGAAATTTCGCGTAATTTTTAATGAAGCCGCGGGTATAAACTTCGCCCGGCAGTTTGTCGTATTCGCCGTTTTCGATGGCCTCTATGTAAAGCGCACGAATGCTTGTGCCCTGTTCGATGTCTTCGACGGATAAATTTTGTCGCTCGCGTTCTGCGCGCAACGTGTTACCTAACATACAAACCAGCTCCTTTCGGGGGCATTATAAGCGACTGATTTTAAAAAAACAATCCCCAACTTTCGCAAGGAAATTATTTTCGTAAATCGTCAAGACGTTGCCGAATTGTCGATTCAAAACCTTGAGTCGTCGGTTCGTAATATTTCGCGAAAATTTTTTTGTCGGGCAAATATTGTTGACGGACGAAATGTTTCGGAAAGTCGTGCGGATATTTGTAACCGATGCCGTTGCCGAAAGTTTTTGCGCCTTTGTAATGTGTGTCGCGCAAATGTTTGGGAATTTCGTCGTCGGAATTTTTCACGTCGGCAAGAGCTTTGTCAATCGCCAGATACGCCGCGTTCGATTTCGGAGCCGAGGCAATGTAAGTGACGGCTTGAGCTAAAATTATTCGCGCTTCCGGCAAACCAACAAATTGAGCCGCTTGAGCCGCCGCGTTCGCCAAAATCAGTGCTTGCGGATCAGCGTTACCCACGTCTTCGGAGGCGCAAATTACAATTCGCCGTGCGATAAATTTTAAATCTTCGCCGCCGTCAATCATTTTCGCCAGATAAAAAATTGCCGCGTCGGGGTCGGAGCCGCGCATACTTTTGATAAACGCGCTTGCCGTGTCGTAATGAACGTCGCCGCCTTTGTCGTAACGCCGAATTTTTTCGCCGAGAATTTCGCGCAGACTTTCGACGGAAATTTTTTCGGTGAACGCCGTTTGCTCCAAAAGATTTAAAGCCGTGCGAGCGTCACCATCCGCAAAGTCCGCGATAATTTCAAGTGCACGTTCGTCAACGGGAAAATTTTTGTATTCGGAATCAATGGCGCGTCGAAGAATTTTTTTGATGTCGTCGGGCGAAAGTTTTTCCAGCCGAACAATTTTCACGCGGCTCAACAATGCGGCGTTGACTTCAAAAAACGGATTTTCGGTTGTCGCGCCGATTAACGTCAATCGCCCGTCCTCGACATACGGCAACAAAAAATCCTGCTGACTTTTGTTGAAGCGGTGAATTTCGTCGATGAAAAGAATTGTCCGCTTACGATAAAATTTGCGTTGATCTTCGGCGGTCTTGACGACGTTGCGCAGTTCCGTGACGCCCGAAAGTGCCGCGTTGACTTTGACGAAATTGCTTGCCGTGACGTTCGCGATAATTTTTGCAAGCGTGGTTTTACCCGTGCCCGGTGCGCCGAAAAAAATCAGGGACGGAGTTTGTCCCTGCGAAATCATTTTGCCGAGTGCGCCGTTTAAAACAGCCGTTTGTCCCGCGAAGTCCCGAAGAGTTTTCGGACGCATTCTTTCGGCAAGCGGCAGAAATTTTTTGTCGTCAGTGACGCTGTCAAATAAATCCATGTGAACTCCTCAAACGTTAGAAAAAGTTTCGCGTATCACCTTTTTAAGCCGAATCCAACCGCTTTTCAGAAGGAGATAATAATTTTTGTCATTTTGCAAGAAACTGTTTTCCGTTAAATTTGAATTGTTATCACGAGCATAAGAATAAGCCGAAATACCTTCTTCGACAATAGCCGTGAAGAGTTTGTCCAATACCGCGTCGTATAAATCTTTATTCTCGGAAAATTGTTTAGGCAACAATGATTGCATTGTGCCGAGGTCGCGGACTGCTTTGTACAGAGCGTTTAAGGTCGAATCGGATTGAGATTTTGCTGCCTCGAATATCGTCTTTAAGCTTTGTTCAGTTATGTTGCCTTGATGATAGCGTGCCGCAAGGGCGACGAACGCAATGCAAATTGTTCGTGATTTGTTGGCAAAAGGAATTCGGGTTTCTGCATCTTCCTCAGTCGCGTTATCCTGCTCGAATTTGTCTTTGAAATTTTTCTTGAAGTAGTAATCAATATAGAGCAGTTCGCGGCAGATTTGGGCAATTTGAGTTTGGTTTGAGTTGAAAATGCGCTCGTAGTATCTGTCCTTGTAAAGTAAATTTTTAGCGTTTCTGCTCACGCACGGCATTTGAAATATTGCCGACAAACATAACTTGCCGACTTCTTCCAGTCTAGTCTTGCGATAAGCTTCTCGATATTGTTTTGGAGGAACTGTTTGCCCTCGTTTGGTTTGATAGTGAATTCCGATTTCGCGCATTGTCTTTTCAAAACTCAGTTGTTCGGGAGCGTTGGCCTTTAAGTCTTCTTGCGTGATTGGTTTTTGAGAATTTGCCGCTTGAGCTATCTCTACACTGAAGATAGTTTTCTCGTTTTTCGATTCGCCGATGTTCCTTATAATCTTGCAGGGAAGATAGAAGTCGTTTTTTGCGTTAACTTTGTCGCTCATATAAATCTGATATGTGGTCTGCCCGCCGTTGACGATTGAAAAATTGCGGAGCGTTACAACGTTGCCGGAAATTTCAAAGCTGTCGCAGATTATCGTAATGCCGTTGTTTTTGAGCCAAAACGATTCGGAATTGTTGTCGATTGTATTCTTTATGGCATTGTCAACGCTGTAACGCCCTTTTTCTTTGATGTGGTATCGAAGATTTAACGCCAGCAAATTTGTTTTGTGCTCGCCGTAAAGTTGCTTGATTGAAAACGCGGACACATTGACGATAACCGCGTTGTCGCCGTATCGCAGACAGTTACCCGTTTTGTCTATGAAAATTCTGTCGATTTCCACGATTGACTTCCAACGCGCCGCATCTTCAATTTCTTTTTTTATGTCGGCATCAAAAAGTATTGAAACTTCAATGTTGTCGGTATCGATAAAATTTTTTTCAAGAAACTTTGCCGTAATTCGCTTTGTGTTGATTCGATTCTTCGGCGCACTCGTATAGAAAATAAAGCGAATTTTTGATTCTTCGTCTGTCATTTCGGAAAGCTCAATGAAACTTTTGACCAGCGAATCATTGGCTCGTTCGTAATGACCGTTTTCCAAATCTTTGTAGCCGTCCGCCATTTTATTCAGGGCGTTAAGCACTTCTTCAGACGATATGCCCTTGCAAAATTTCGCCTGTCCGACAATGAGGTCGTTTCTTTCCGGGTTGGGATCAAGTAAAAGAATATCAATACCCAGATCGTTTTTGCCATCGTGTATTTTTCGATTAAAGTCGTTTTCGCCACGAGACCATTCGGGGTTTTGATAAAAAGCAACTTTAATGAACAGCGCAGAAAACACATAATGATCCGGTTTGTCGCGAAGATACGGATAATCACGCTTCATCGAGTCAATTTTTTTCGCAATGCCATCGTAATCGTTTGTTTCTTTAGCCATCCGTGTATCCTCCTTTCATTTCAATAATTGCCCGTTGAATTGAATACGCCTCACCCGAAGCGACGGATAATTTTTTTTCAGCGCGTTAATTTTTGTCGTGATGTAATCGTAATTGTCCATGTGAAAGCCTCAAGAATTTTAATCCGAATTTTGAACAGCCTTGTACCAGCGGGCAATCAACGACGTTTCGAGCAAGTCGCGATTTTCGTCGACGTAATTGACAAACCAATTCGTCATGCCGTCCCAGCGAATATCGGCAATTTCTTCTAGCGAAAGAATTTTCCAACCCAAATCTTCGAGCGTCGCGTTGGCAACGACGAATTTGGTTTTTGAACTGACCGTAACCAGATTGAATTCGTCTGCGGGACGATTCGGGATAATTTTTTTGATTGTCGCGTTGAACATTTCGTGCGCCTGATGAGTTTCGTCGCGCTTCCAATTCGGATGATTCGGGAACACGTCGGGCAATTTAATCGACAAAATCGGCAGCACGGGCGGCAAGAAAACTTTTTGTCCGGTGAATCTGTCAATAAAACCGTCGCGCCGAAAAATTTTAAGTTGATTCGCCTCGGATAAAGTTTTGTCTTCGTCTTTAATGTACTGCGAAAACGGAAAGCCGGTCTCGATAATTTTTTTCACCGCGTCGATACTGCCCGCTTCCAAAGCAAGACAAGCGTAAATAAGTGCGTCTGCCCGTGAATTGTTGTTCGTCATAACTAAACCTCCGTTTAAAAGTTGCCCGTGGAACCGAAACGCCCGTGACGAATTTCGCCTTGACCAATCGAATCGCCGTCGACCGTCAAATATTTTTGGAAAATGCCCTGTGCAATTCTCATGCCGCGTTGAATTTCAAAATCGCCGCTTAAACTTGTGACGGGCAAAATTATATGTCCGCGATAATCCGCGTCAATCACGCCGACACCATTTGCCAAAAATAAATTGTACTTGACCGCCAAACTTGAGCGTAAATAAATCAACAATACTTCGTCGCAAGGAAAAAAGGCCTTGAGACCCGTCGGCACGAGCGAAATTTTTCCGTGCGACACACGAACATTTTCGGCCGCCTGCAGGTCGTAACCCGCGCTGTAAGCCGTTTTGCGTGTCGGTAAAGTTATTCCGTCGTAACCTTCGAGAATCTCAAAGCCTCGAATCATTTTATATTCCCCGCCGAAAAATTTTTATTCCGTTGCAGATTGTTCAGCCGGTTGCTCTTCGGTGGTTGCCGCTTCCGTTTTGCTGTCTTCGGATTCCGCCGACTTTTCGACGGCCTGCGTGCCGAGCGGCTTGACGGGCGTGATTGTCGAGATCGCATGTTTGAAAATCATTTGTTGGCGTCCCATTGCGTCGACGACAACAGTAAATTGGTCGAAGCCGCGAATCATGCCTTTGATTTGGAAGCCGTTCAAAAGGTGAACCGTGACGGGGACGTTTTCCTTGCGCGCCTGATTCAAGAAATTTTCTTGCAGGTTGATGATAGGTTTGGTTGCCATGTACAAATCTCTCCTTTGCAAAGCGTCAAAAAATTTTCAACCACTTGATATATTTCATTCGCCGAAACCAGGTGAGCTGGCGTTTGGCGAAATTTCTTGTGGCTTGAGCGACTTTGGCAATCGTTTCGTCCAACGTCGAGCCGCCCTGAAGATATTCGACCGTTTCTTTGTAACCGATACCGCGCATTGCTTGAGCGTGCGGGCTGACACCGTGAGCGAGCAAATTTTTTACTTCGTCGACAAGACCGTCGTCGAAAAGTTTTTGTGTGCGGCGATTGATTCTGTCGTAAAGAATTTCGCGCTCTGCAGTCAAGCCGTAAACCTGCGCGTTGTAGAAAAGTTCGCCCGTGCGTTTGAAATGACTGGCTAAACTTTTGCCAACGTCTGCGGGTTCGTAGCCTTCGACCAACGACTGAATGTAAAGCCCCGTGCCGCCCGCGACGATTGGAATTTTTCCGCGAGCGTTGATGTCGGAAATAATTTCCCGCGCCCGCCGAACGAATTCCACCATGCTGAATTTTTGTTCCGCGTCCAAAATGTCAATCAAGTGGTGCGGAACGCGTGCAAGTTCGTCCTGCGAAGGTTTGGCGGTGCCGACGTTGAAATTTTTGTAAACGGCCATTGAATCCGCCGAAATTATTTCCGTGTGAAATTTTTCCGCCAAGTCGATTGCCAATGAACTTTTGCCGACGGAAGTTGCGCCGAGAATCACAACGAGCTTTTCACGCGGCGAATCGGTCAAGTAAAGTGATTGTACAGAATCACAGATATTTGTCAAGTCAAACGGGGCGGCGTCGAAGTTTTTGATTTTGTTTCCCATGAAATTCCGTGTGCGTTGCTTAAATCAATTCAATCGATTGCCCCGGCTTGACGACGTGAACTTTCGCGTTCTTGACGAGCGGAAGCAAATCTTCGGGATTTTGTTTGATAATCGGCCACGTGTCGTAATGAAGCGGAATTACATTTGCGGCGTTCAAAAATTCGACAGCCCGCGCCGCGTCAATCGGATCCATTGTGTAATGCCCGCCAATCGGAAGAATTGCATAGTCAATCTTGTCGCGTTCGCCGATAAGTTTCATGTCGCTGAAAAGAGCCGTGTCGCCCGCGAAGTAAATAATTTTTCCACCGACGCCGATAACGTAGCCGCAAGCAATGCCGCCCGCAATTCCCGACGAGTGAAGTGCGGGAACCATGCGCACGAAGCCGAATTCGGTTTTGACGGTGCCGCCCAAATTCATGCCGATTGTTTTTACGCGTTGTCCGCCGAAGTCCATAATTTCCGGAATGCCGACGACTGTCGCGTCCGTTCTGACGGCAATGTTCGGAGCGTCACCGACGTGGTCGCCGTGCGCGTGCGTGACCAGAATATAATTCGCCTGAACATCCTTTTCGCTGATTGATGCGGCGGGGTTGCCCGTTAAAAACGGATCGACGAGAATTTTATTCGTGCCGTCGTCCAACATGAAACAGGCGTGCCCATAATAATTGTAAGTCAACAAGGTGATTCGCCTCCCTGAAAAAATTTTTTTGACTATTCGGCACAACGTCCGATAATTCCTGCGCCAACGGTAAATTTGAGGCCGTCAAGGATGACGGCCTCGTCCGCAATTGAAACAGGATGTTTCACTTGCGGACACGATGATTTCGTGTGGGCTACAACATTCGATTTACGAATGCCCAAGCTCTCCGCAGGAGTGCCGTTTCTTTTTGCTACTTTTTCTTTGGGCAAGCAAAGAAAAAGTAGATTCACAAAACGCAAAATTTACGAACGTGCCGAATCGAAGGCAACGCGCCGCAATCGAAATTTATTTTTCGGAATCAAGCGAAGTCGACAGCGGCACGACAATTTTTTCGTCGTAACATTTAAACGCGTCGTCGACAAGTTTTTTATCGGGCTTGGGCGTTATCGCGCTGACAATCGGCACAATCAAAAGTCCCGCCAACATTGCAACCGCGCCCGCGTTAATCGGCGACTGTAAAATCTGCGGGAATTCCGGACGAATCAACATGTTCGCCGTCATCAAAACACTGCCGAAGATAAAGCACGCCCAACAAGCTGCCGTCGAAACTTTTTTCGAGTAAAGCGCGTACATGAACGGTGCCAAAAATGCGCCCGCCATTGCTCCCCACGACACGCCCATAAGTTGTGCGATAAAGTTCACCGAGCTTTTGTACTGAACCAGCGCAAGCACAGCAGAAATTGCGATAAACACGACGACCAAAATCCGAATCATTAAAACCTGCGCGGGTTCTTTCATCTGCGGAGCAAAATTGTCGCGAATCAAGTCAAGCGTCAACGTCGACGCCGAAACGATAACCAACGACGACAAAGTTGACATTGACGCGGACAAAACCAAAATCACGACGAGCGCAATCATGCCCTCCGAAAGCCCCGATAACATTGTCGGGATAATCGAGTCGAAGCCGTTTGCCGCAATGTCCACTTGGTCGGAAAACAATCTGCCGAAGCCGCCGAGGAAATAACAGCCGCCGGCGACGACGAACGCAAACAAAGTTGAAATGACCGTGCCTTTTTGAATCGCCTGCTCATTTTTTATCGCGTAAAATTTCTGAACCATCTGCGGAAGTCCCCACGTGCCCAGCGAAGTCAAAATCACGACGAACAATAAATTCAGCGGGTCGGTGCCGAAAAACGATGCGAAAATGCCCGGCGTGTCCGAAACTTTCGGATCGGTGATTCGTGCCAAACCGTCCAGTGCCGCAACGAATCCGCCTTTGGTTTCGAGTACCGCGTAAATTACCGCAGAAATTCCGACGAGCATGACAATGCCTTGAATGAAATCGTTAATCGCCGTCGCCATGTAGCCGCCCGCAATAACGTAAATCGCCGTCAGCACAGCCATCATCAAAATGCAAACCGCGTAGTCAATATCAAATGCCATACCGAAAAGTCGCGACAACCCGTTGTAAAGACTTGCGGTGTACGGTATCATAAAAATGAAAATTATGATTGCCGCGCCGATTTTCAGCGACGGGGAGCCGAAACGTTTTTCAAAAAACTGCGGCATTGTCGCCGTGTTCAGGTGCCGCGTCATAACTCGCGTGCGTCGTCCCAAAATAAACCATGCCATAAGCGAGCCGATTAACGCGTTGCCGATACCCGCCCACGTCGCCGCAATTCCGTATTTCCAACCGAATTGTCCCGCGTAGCCGACAAACACGACCGCCGAAAAATAACTTGTGCCGTAAGCGAAAGCCGTCAGCCACGGGCCGACATTTCGTCCGCCCAGAACAAAGCCGTCAACGTCCGTCGCGTGCTTGCGGCAGTAAAGCCCGATACCAATCAGCACGGCAAAATACAAGATGAGTAAAACAACCTTCATTGAAACAAAACCTCCATGTGAGCTTTAAGGTGTAAGCTTTAAGCTTTAAGGAAAAACATTTAACCGCAATTCTTAAAGCTCAAAGCCAAAAGCTTAAAGCTGAAAACAAAACTTAAGGAGTTGACCCAAATGATTATCGACATGCACACGCACATTTTCCCCGACAAAATTGCCTCCGACGTTATCGAAAAATTGAGCCGCGTCGCAAAAATTTCCGCCCACACGAACGGAACACTTGCCGGCTTGGAAAATTCAATGGATGCCGCGCAGATTAATCTGTCGGTGATTTTGCCCGTCGCCACGAACACTCACCAAGTCGAAAAAATAAATTCTTCAGCCGCCGAACTCAACGAAAAATTTTCGGACGCGGGAATTTTTTCGTTCGGTTGCATTCACCCCGACTTCGCGAACGTTCGAGCCGAGTTGAGCCGCGTGAAAAATTGCGGGCTAAAGGGTATCAAAATTCATCCCGTTTATCAAGACATAAATCTTGACGACGCGAAGTTTCTGCGAATTTTTGACCGCGCTGCCGAATTGGATTTGATTGTCGTCACGCACGCGGGACTTGACATAGGTTTTCCGAACGTGATTCGTTGTTCGCCGCAGATGATTCGTCACGTCGTCGACGCGATTGGCAATTTTAAATTCGTTGCGGCACACATGGGCGGCTGGCGAAATTGGTCTGACGTTTTGGAACTTTTGGCGGACACGAAAATTTTTATCGACACGGCATTTTCCACGGGCGAAATTGTTCCGCGCAATGATTTTGTTTGGAAGCCCGACGATTTGAAACTTTTGGACGCGGAAAAATTTTTGACGTTCGTAAAAATTTTCGGCGCGGACAGAATTCTTTTCGGCACGGACAGCCCGTGGTCGTCGCAAAAAGTTTCGGTTGACTTCATAAAAAATTTGCCGCTTGCCGAAGATGACAAAGCTAAAATTCTCGGCTTGAACGCTCAAAAACTTTTGGAGGTGTGACGCTTGTGTCAACCATAAAAATCATCAGCGTCGGTTGGGGCGCGCTTAATGCACTCAATCACATGATTGATTCGGGCTTGACGGGCGCGGATTTTATCGCGTGCACCGGGAGCAAATATTCTTTGCAAATGTCCAAGGCACCGAAAAAAATTTGGCTCACCGACGGAAAAGAGTAGGGTCTCGACGGCGGCTCAATTTCGCGAAGTGAACAATCGGCGATTAAAAGTCGTGATAAAATTTTGTCGGCACTTGACGGCGCAGACGCAGTTATCATTGTCGCGGGACTCGGTGGTTTCGACGGCACGGGCGCATCCCCGATTGTCGCGCAATGTGCCCGCGAAGTCGGCGCGTTGACCGTTGCGGTCATCACCCGCCCGTACAAGTTTGAAGGTTTGAAACGAACCGCACGAGCCGAAGCCGCGTTGGAAAAATTGTCCGCGTGCACCGACGCCGTCATAAAAATCCGCAGCGATAAAATTTTGCAGATTGTCGACCCGAAAACGCCAATGACCGCCGCGTTCAAAATCGCCGACGAAGTTTTGTTGCGCGCCGTACGAACTTTGGCAGCCGTGTTTCAAAATCCGTTGCGATTGCGCGACGAAGAAATTTAACGTTACAAATTTTTTTCATTAAGCTATGCTAAACTTTCTGCGCTTGCGTAGAAAATTTTTTCACGGAGGGACAGCTGATGTTTGAATTTGATGAAAATACTTTAGATCAACTCGCGAAGATAAAAGTTATCGGCATAGGCGGGGGCGGCTCGAACGCCGTGAACCGCATGATTGAATCCGGTTTGGAGGGCGTGGAATTTATTGCGGTCAACACAGATTCGCAAGCTTTGCTTATGAGTAAAGCTCCCAAACGTATGCAAATCGGCGAAAAACTTACTCGCGGACTCGGTGCGGGGGCTCGTCCCGAAATTGGCGAACGCGCTGCGCAAGAAAGTCGCAATGATATTTTGGAAGCTCTTCGCGGCTCGGATATGGTTTTCATAACTGCGGGCATGGGTGGCGGCACGGGCACCGGTGCAGCTCCCGTTGTTGCCGAATGTGCTCGCGAAGTCAACGCGCTCACGGTTGCAGTTGTTACTCGTCCTTTTGCTTTTGAAGGTCCCAAACGCAAAAAAAATGCAGATTACGGCATTGAAAATCTTAAACGCAACGTCGACGCGATTATTACAATTCCCAACGACAGACTTTTACAGGTCGTCGACAAAAAAACTCCAATGACAAAAGCGTTCACAATCGCCGATGATATTTTGCGTCAAGGCGTCAAAGGCATTTCGGATTTAATTGCCGTGCCGGGCGTCATCAATTTGGATTTCGCGGACGTGCAGTCAATCATGAGCAACGCCGGTTCCGCGCTTATGGGTGTCGGCGAAGCGTCCGGCGACAATGCGGCTGTCGAGGCAGTCAAAAAAGCCATTGCGTCACCGCTCCTTGAAACCAGCGTCGACAGTGCTCGCGGAATTCTTTTGAACTTCATGGGCGCGCAAGATTCGCTGTCAATGGTGGAAGTCAACGAAGCGTCTACAACCGTGCAAGAGGCGGCTCACCCCGACGCAGAAATTATTTGGGGTGCCAGCGTCGACGATTCACTTGGCGACACGATTATCGTCACGATTATCGCAACGCGTTTCGGCGAAGACACGGAAGAAGAAATTCCCGCAACGAAAATTTTGCCGCCGAATCAAACGCAGAGAAAACCTCAACAACAATTTCAACAACAAACACAACAACAATTTCAGCGTCAACCGCAACAACCCGTTCAGCCGACACAGCAGGAGCCGCAACAGTACAGTCGAACGCAACAACAACCTCAGCAACAGCAACCGCAACAAAAAAATCCGTTCAGACTGGACTTGCCCGACTTCATGAGCAACTGGCGCAACCGACAATAATCGTCGCAAATTTTACGGAGGGTTGATGAACGTGTTTGAAACAAATTTCGACAATCGTTACATAAAAATCAAAGTCGTCGGCGTCAACACTGCGGGCGACGAAAAACTTTCAGGCGGATTGAATGCCGTCAATTTTATGTTGAGCAAAAATTTTCAAGGCGTGAATTATTACGCGGTCGACAGAAACGATACGAATAATCTTGCCCAATGCAAAGTTGTCACCGACCACAAATTTCGCCTGCTCAACACTGAAGATGAAAATAAATTTGTCAACGAGCTGCGCAAAACAAATCTCAACTCGCACGAAACGGATTTGATTTTTGTTGTCGCCGACGAAGTTTGGGAAAATGTCAAAACCGTCGCGATTGCCGCTCACTGCGCGAAAAAAATCGGCGTGCCCGTGATTTTCATTGCCGGCGGAAATTTCGAGGACGCGGAAGGCGAAATTATCTTCGACGCGCTTGTTAAGTTGCCGAGCAAAAATTTTGCCGAAGACTCCGCAAAAATTCTGCAAAACTTTATCGAGGCGGTAGCTTTGCCCGGTCAACCGAAAATCGACGTGAAATTTATTTCGCATCTCGTCAAAGATTCTGCGGCGTGTGTCGGTTACGGCGAACGCGACGGGAAAAATGCCGTCATCAAAGCCGCCAAGGCCGCGCTTGAATTTGTCGAAGGCAACGAAGAAAATTTCAAGACCGCCGAAAAAATACTGTTCAACGTGACTGCCGCCAAAGGAAATATTTCGCTTGAAGAGGCGCAGAAACTTTCGCGACTGCTGAAACGTCACGCGCCCAAAGCTGAAGTTTCGTTCGGCTTTTCGATTGACAATTGGTTACTCAACAAAGTCAAGTTCCTGATTCTTGCCGCTTAAAAAAATTGTTTCGTGAATAAAAAAATCCCCGTCAACGCGACGGGGATTTTTTTGTACCGTCGTCCGAAAAATTTTTTGTTATTTGGCTTGACGCATGATATAATCGCGCCATTGATTCAACTAAAACTTTCGGCGGTGATTTTGTAATGGTTGTGGAAATTATCAGTGTCGGCACAGAAATTTTAATGGGCAACATCGTCAACACGAACGCGCAATATCTGGCTCAAAGGCTGGCTCATTTGGGTTTGGACTGTCACTTTCAAACCGTCGTGGGCGATAATCCCGCTCGAATAAAATCCGCGCTGGACATTGCTTATTCGCGTGCAGACGCCGTGGTTATGACGGGCGGGCTCGGTCCGACGAAAGACGACTTGACTAAAGAAATGCTCATGGAATATTTCGGCAAGCGTCCCGTTGTCGACGAGGTCGTCTTAAATTTTTTGGAAGAACGCGCCAAAGCTCGCGGCTTCGACAAACTTTCGGACGGCATGAAAAAACAAGCGATTGTTCCCGCCGATTCGCTGATTCTGTACAATCACCACGGCACCGCGCCCGGTTGTGTCATGGAACGCGACGGGAAAATTTGTATTCTGTTGCCCGGTCCGCCCAAAGAAATGCAACCGATGTTCGAGGAGTGTTGTGAACTTTATCTCAACGGCAAGAGCGATAAAGTTTTGGTGTCGATTATCATCAAATGCCTGAGCAAAAATGACGCGCCGATTTCGATTGTCGGCGAATCACCTGTTGCGGACAGATTGGCAGAACTTTTGGACGGCACGAACCCGACTGTCGCGACTTACGCCAAAGAGGACGGCTGTTTGATTCGCGTGACGGCGGCGGCGAAAACTCACGAAGACGCTTTAAAAATTTTAAATCCCGTCGTCGAAAAATGTCGCGAACGTATCGGCGAAAAATTTATTCGTTACGTCAAAGAAGATTAAAACTCAACCGAAATCAAAAGAGGCCGTCACGGATGACGGCCTCAGCCGCGGTATTTGCGTGATGCAAATTTCGCGGCCAAAGCGGATTACGAGGCGGCTGTTTCAACGTGATAACGCACTGCCGCGCCCGCCGCGTAGGCGCAGCTTTCTTTGCTACTTTCTTTCGCTGTCGAAAGAAAGTAGATTAACAACGCGCAACGTCAAAAAATTTTCACGACAAGGAGTTGAACAACATGATTATCGTAACCGGCGGCGCAGGTTTTATCGGTAGCAATTTGGTTCGCGCATTGAACGAACGCGGACGCACGGACATTTTAATCGTCGACAATCTCGGCAACGGCGACAAGTTCAAAAATTTAATCGGGCTTCGATTCATCGACTATCAGCACAAGGACGATTTTTTTAAGACGTTCATGTACAGCGATTTTTTCGGGCTCGACATTGAGGCGATTTTCCACGAAGGCGCGTGCTCCGATACAATGGAATACGACGTTAATTACATGATGAAGACAAATTACGATTTCAGCAAAGAACTGCTCAAATTCTGTATCAACAAGGAAATTCCGCTGATTTACGCGTCGAGTGCTTCCGTTTACGGCAACGGCAAAAAAGGTTTCCGCGAATCCGAAGAATGCGAAAATGCGCTTAATCCCTACGCGTTTTCAAAGCTGATGTTCGATCGTTACGTTCGACAATTTATCGGCGAATCCAAAAGCAAAATCATCGGGCTGAGATATTTTAATGTCTTCGGTCAACAAGAAAGTCACAAAGGAAAAATGGCGTCGATTTTTTACCAGATTTACAAACGCATGAAACTCGGCGGCGGTCCCAGACTTTTCAAAGGTGCTGACGGTTACGGCGACGGCGAACAAAAACGCGATTTCATTTACGTCAAGGACGTTGCGAAAATAAATCTGTGGTTCCTCGACAATCCCGTTGCCAACGGAATTTACAACTGCGGCACCGGCAAAGCGCACACGTTTAACGAAGTCGGCAAAACCATGATTGACGCAATGGGCTCGAAGATGAAAATTTCTTATTGCGAATTCCCCGACGAACTGCGCGGCAAATATCAAAGTTTCACCGAGGCGGACACGAAAAAACTTGCGGCGGCGGGTTACAAAGGCGGCTTCACGAATTTTGTCGCGGCGGTCAAAGAATACGTTCAATTTTTGGAGACCGGCGGATATTATCAATTATGAATCAGGAATCAAGAATGCTGATTGAACATAATCTTGAGCTGAAGGAATCTCACGCTCGACAGATAAAGCAAACAATCATCAAGAAATCTTTTTTCAATTTGCTGTTCGTCAGCATTGCCGAAAAACTCGCGTATTTTTTCAACCCGTTCATTGACAGCGCAATCACCGGCATTTTCTTGTAAAGCAGCGTACAAGCCGCCATCGGGTTCTTCGTGCCGATTATCACGATTATAAGCTTGGTTTGGGTTGTTATAATGGGCGTGCAAATCCTTTGTGCACAATATCGCGGGCGCGGCGACAATAAAAGTATGCGGGCTTTGTTCGACAGCGCGATAATTTTCCTCAGCGCGGTGGCGATTATACTTTCCGCAGGCTTTTTCTTCGGACGTGCGAGCTTGGCGGCGATTCTTGGCGCGCAAGGACATGATGCCCTTGTTTTGCAAGATTATATCGCCGGCTATTCATTCAGCATAATCGGTCAAGCACTTTACCCGTTGCTTTTGTGGTTCCTTAACTTCAACGGCAACGACAGAATTTCCAAAACCAGTATTGCGTTAATGTGCGTCTTGAATTTATGCTTCGACATGCTGTTTGCCGTTCGTTTGGATATGGGCGCGTTCGGTTTGGGCTTGGCTACGTCATTGAGCTATCTTTTAACGTGCGCTTACGTTTTCAGAGAATTTCTTGTCAACTACGGTTGGGGTCAAACGACTTTCTCGACGATTCGTTGGAGCGAATTGAAAGAAGCCGCCAAAATCGGCAAGCCGTCACTTACGTTCAATCTCGGAATCACGCTCAAGGCTTACATAATGAATTTAACGTTGCTGTCGAGTGTCGGCAGTGCCGCGATTATGGTTATGAGCGTGCAAGGAACTTTCTGCGGCATGTTGGGCGCGATCCCTGCCGGTCATGCGGACGCTTTCGGCTCAACAGGTGGCGTGCACTATGCCGCGAAAGATCGCACCGCCTTTGTAAAATCCGCCCGATTCGCGCTGAAAAGTTGTATAATTTTTTCAAGCATAGCAATGTTGTCGCTGATGTTTGCCGCTGACGACATTACCGAAATTTATTTTGCGCCGACGGAGGAGGCGTGGGCTATTTCCCAACGAATGCTTTGGCTTTTTCCGAGCTTCCTGGTACTCAACGGCATTTGCGGCATCTTCATGCGCGCTTACAACCTTAAGGAAGAATATCGCATGCAACACAAAGACGCTTGGCTTGTCGACGGAATGCCGCTTTTTGTAAAACGTGATGATGGCTGTACTGTCGCTGGCGGCAATGCCCTTAATCGGCTCCGACGCGGTGTGGTTGGCCTTCCCGGCCACTGAATTGATTTGCATTGCGATTGTCGCCTGTACCGTTTTCAAGCACGCGGGCAAGGTGACTTTCAAGCTTGACGATTGGTTGAAAATCAACGATGATTTTGGCAAGATGCCGACTCTTGAACGCGCATTTCATTCGCCGAAGGATGCTCAAATTATTTCTGATGAAGTCATCAATTTTTGCAAGCGCAACAAATTCAATCCGAAAGTTTCAAATTTTGCGGGCGTCGTCACCGAAGAACTTTTAAGCAACGTTGTAATTCACGGCGTCAAGTCAATTGAAACTTGTTCGTCGTATATGCGCGTCACGTTCGACCGGCATTTACATATCCGAATTTACGACGACAACCGCGAATTTAATCCGCGCAAGGAAATGAAAAAAATCGAATCGGAACCTGCTCCCTCCGGCGAAGAAAAAATCGGACTTCGGCTCGTCAAAAGCATAACCGACCGCTACGGCAGCTTCGACTATCAAAACACGGCGGGCATAAATACTTCCATTGTCGAATTGAGGTGCTGACCATGAAAAAATTTTTTGTAACGCTGACGGCGGCTCTGTTGCTGTCGACAACCGTTTTCGCCGCGCAGAGTGAAATAATTTTGCCGACAGTCGAAACCGAAAGTAATCTTTCAGTCATGCAAGCGTTGAATCAGCGCAAGTCAAACAGAAATTTCGTCGACAAAAATTTGACAACTGCACAGCTGTCGAAAATTCTTTGGGCGGCGAACGGCGTCAATCGTCCCGACGGCAAGCGCGTCATCCCCGCCGCGTTGAAAACTTATTCCGTTGAAGTTTACGCCGTCACGAGCGAGGGAATTTATCTTTACGACGCGCCGAATCACAAATTGATTTTGGTTGCTGAAGGCGATTTTCGTTCAACGACGACGACGGGACAAAGTTTCGTTGAAAAAGCTGCCGTCAATCTGGTTTTTGTCGAAACGCCCGAAGTTTGGTCGACGGCCCGAAAAATTCCGCCGCGTGAAGTTCAACTTGCCAACGCAAATATTTCCGTCGGCGCAATGGTTCAAAGTGTAGCACTTGCCGCACAGACTGAAGGGCTCGGAAATTGCGTGCGCGGTTCAATCAATCGCGACGAATTCAAACGGGCGGCAAAACTTTCGGACGACGCAACGAT
Organism: Selenomonadaceae bacterium; assembly: GCA_017470715.1. GTDB lineage: Bacteria > Bacillota > Negativicutes > Selenomonadales > Selenomonadaceae > Quinella. The sequence continues at coordinate 43,395 of JAFUYE010000095.1, read as the reverse complement.
TTTGCTTGCGCAAAGTGTCGGATTCGTCGAATAAATTTTTTTCGCGTCAACAATTCCACATTCCTAATTCCTAATTTTACATTGATTTTTGGAGGTGCTTTTGTGATTATCAAAAAAATTTTTGGCGCGTTGCTTTTGCTGGCGGTGCTTGCCTTGCCGCAAAACGTCTTCGCGGAAAAGACCGACTACACGGACAGGAATTATTATTTCCGAAACATCCGCACGGTCATTGTTTTGGACGCGACAATTTCACCCGGCGTCGACGTTGGCGGCAATATTGCTGTCCTCAACATTCAGGAAACATTTCGGCAAGATGCACAGCGCAGGTTGCGTTGCCGCATAATCACCGAGGCTCAGGCACGGCAAATTCTCAGCGCGCAAGTCGGCATGAATCTTGAGGCATTGGCGTATTCCAATCCCGTTCAGGCGCGCCAAATTGTTCAGCAAAACGCTTATCAAATTGCGGATGCTTGGATTTACGCAAATGTCGACGCGTGGGGCAACACCACTTACATTGAGCCGGAACGCACGGTTTGGGAAAATCGTCGCGAAACGCGCAGATATTACGACCGATTTGGACGGCTCCGCGAAGAATCTTACTACGTTCAAGTACCCGTGACTTATCCGCCGCGACGCGTGGACGTGTCGACCGTGCAAGTTTCAATGCAGGTTTACGACGCAAGAACCGGCGCGATGGTTTTTGCTCGCAAGGACGTGCGTGACCGCGAAGATTATTCCGCGCAATCCGGCATGTTCGGCAGAATCAGCAATTCATTTTACGAAGACTTGGCGAAAAAAATTCGCTGAACAATAAGCTTTGAGTTGCAAGCTTTAAGCTTTAAGGAAAATTTTCGTCAACCCTAAAAGCTGAAAGCTCTAAGCTAAAAGCTAAAAATAAGGAGGTTTTCTCATGAAAAAAATTTTTTCTCCGTTTGTGAAGTTGCTTGCCGTGTTGTTCGCGGTGAGTGCTTTACTCGTGCCCGCCAAAACTTTTGCGGCCGACGATGAAGGTATGGCGGCTTTCCGTGAAATTTTGGAAAAAGACTCCGATCCGTCCGACAGAATTTTTCGGCAAGACACGTTCTTTTTGGCGATGCCGTTCATTGGCGAATTGGATTTCCTCGGCATGGTTGACAAAGGCGACGTTTTCAAAGCAACGGGCGATTTCAGCTACTGGATTTACAACGACGACGGCTCCACGACCGAAAAAATTGTTCCGTTCTATCTCGTGCAAGACAAAGACAATTTGATGCTTTACTTCAAGCAAGACAAAAAATGGGAAAAAATCGTTGCGCCGACGCTTGCCGCGAAAATTGCCGACATGATTGCCACTCCGACCGGCGACGAAATTCAAAAGATGATTGACGGCACGAAAGGCGTTACGATTTTGCAGGACGACGACAAAACTCGCACGCTGTTGATTGAAATTGACGGCAACAAATTGGCGGACGAATTCCAAGCCACCGCCGAAGAGGACAACGACTCCGCCAACGTCGAAATTGTTGACACCGCAAGCAGATATATCGACACGGCACTGCGCAACGGCGACATGTGGTATATGTGGACGGTCGACAAGAGCGATTGGCATACCGTCGTGCTCCAATACAATTTCTCCAGCTTCCTGCAGGGGGTTGCCCGCGCCGCGCTCAATGATCCGAAACAAGTTTGGCCGGACGAAATGCGTCAAATGCTTGAACGAATTGCGTTCTACAGTGAATTGCGTTCTTACACTATGTATCCCGCAGACCCCTCCGCGAAGAAAAAATTTGAAATTCCCAAAGAAGTGCTCAAGGCCAAAGACGCTTCGTTGACCGCTATGAAATAATCGAAGAAGTTGGAGGGAGTCAATATGTTCCTCAAAAAATTTTTCGGCGCGTTGCTCGTGTTGACGTTGCTTGTCTTGCCGCAAAAAGTTTCGGCCGTTGACCGTATCGACAGCAGTTTCGATTTCCGTAACCTGCGCGCCGTCATAATTTTGGACATGAACGTTGATTCTCGTTTCAATATCGGCGGCACGTCGGGTTTAAATTCTCTGCAAAATTTACTTGACAAAAATTCGCGCAGATTGGGTTGCACGGTTTACACTCAACAGCAAGCGTTGCAGTTGCTCGGCGTGAGCGGTCTCGATTACGTTCAAGGTCGCCGATACATTATGGAAAATGCCTATCAAATTGCGGACGCGTGGATTGACGCCGAAATAACTTCTTGGGAAACTCAATCTTACGTCGAAGCGGAACGAACGGTTTGGGAATCTCGTAACCGCGATGAAATTTACGGCTACAATCAAAACCTGCAAAAAGATGAGCAACGACAAGTTCCCGTGACGTATCCGCCGCAACGCGTTGACGTGTCGACAATTCAGGTAACGTTTGAAGTTTACGACGCACGCCGCAACATGAAAGTTTTTGAACGTGAAGACGCGCTTACCCGCAAAAATTTTCAGGTGCATTTGAATTTGTTTGACGAAATGTCGGATTCGTTCTTCGCAGAAGTCGCGGGCTTGATTCATTAAAAAATTTGGGGAGATGAGTTCGTGCTCAAAAAATTTTTAAGCGTGTTGTTCGTGCTCACGTTGCTTGCCTTGCCGCAAAAAGTTTCGGCGGATTCGCGTGAATGGATTTCCGACGATTTTCAGTTCCGGCAAATTCGAAGCATAATCATTTTGGACGCGACGGTTAATCCCGAACTTGATTACGGCGGCATGATTGGTCTTCGCGGGTTGCAAAATGCTTTTTGGGATAAAGCGTCGCAAAATCTCAAGCCCGTTTGCAAAGTCTACAGCGAGACACAGGCGCAACAGATTATCGGCGAACAAATCGGCGTGAATTTTGAAAAGCTCTCGTTGGAAGATCCGTTCAAAGCACGTCAACTCGTCATTGCCAACGCTTACAGGGTCGCGGACGCATATCTTTTGGGCGTTGTCTACAGCTGGGGCAACAGTTATTATGTCGCGCCCTCGAACGTCGAATACAGGGCGATTGTCGAACACAGAGTTTATTACGACAATCACGGCAATGTTGACCACCTTGACAATCCGTTGATTCCGACCGGCGTTGAAAATCTTCCCGACAGCACGGACGTTGCGGCTATCGGTATGATGTTTCGCGTGTGCAAATCCAAAGACAGCTCGATTGTTTTTGAACGTCAGGAACTGAATGCACGTCCCGCGAACGTGGCGCAAATGGACTTGTTCGGCGGCATGGTAGCGAAATTTTCTTCGGACGTTGCAAACAAAATTCAACTGCCTTAAGGAGGTTGTTTCATGAAAAAATTTTTTCGATTAATGGTTGCCTTATTCGTTTTGAGCGCGGCTCTGTTGCCGGTTAAAACTTTTGCGGCGGAGTCTGAAGGAATGCAATTTTTCCGCGAAGCGTTGACGAAAGACTCGGACGCGCTTGACAGGCTCTTCCGTGAAGATATTTTCTTCGCGTCACCGTTCGTGCAAGGCGAACTTGAAATTTTGGGCATGGTCGACGGCGATACTTTCAAATCGGCAGGCGAACTTTCAATTTGGCAATACAAGGAAAACGGCACGTCCGTCATGAAAGCGATTCCGTTTCACATGACGCAAAGCGGAAATGACATGGTAATTTATTTCAGCCCCGACGAAAAAAACTGGAAAAAATTTACCGCGCCGAGTCTTGCCGCCGCAGTGATGGATTTTATCGCCACGCCGAACGAGGCTGAAGTCGACGAAATCATTGACCAGACGAAAGAAGTTACCATTTTGGAGGACAACGAATATCGTTGCACGATGCTTGTTCGTCCCGACGGCGACAAAATTGCCGACGCGTTCCGTGCAAAATCAAATGAACTTCCCGCAGACAACGGCACCGCTAACGATGGACAAATGCAAGAGCTTGCCGTCAACTATCTCGACAGAGCAATTCGCAACGGCGACATTTGGTACATGTGGACGATTGACAAACGCGATTGGCACACCGTCACCATGCAATTCAGTTTTTCGGGCTTGATTCAGGAACTTGCCCGCGCCGCGCTTGATGACCCGAATCAGCATTGGCCGGACGAAATCAGCCAACTGCTTGAAACGATTGCGTTCTACAGCGAAATTCGCGCTTACACGATTTATCCGAACGTCCCCGACGCGAAGAAACGTTTCGTCATTCCGAAAAACGTCCTCAAGGCAAAATCAGTTGACGACGTTGTTGACGTAACCGCCAAATAATTTTTCCGCGTGAAATTGAAAAGTCGGGGACTTCGACAGTCTCCGACTTTTTTTAACGTTATTGAAAGGTTGTGACCGATATGGATTTACTGGAAATTATGCGTTCGCGCAGAAGTGTTCGCCGGTACACCGACGAGAAAATTTCCGACGAAGATTTGAAAAAAATTTTGAGCGCGGCATTACTTGCGCCGAGCGGTCACTCGAAATATCCCTGCGAATTTATCGTCGTGAAAAATCGTGAGCTGCTTGAAAAAATGTCGCACTGTCGCAAGTCAAACGTCGCCAAAATGCTTGAAGGCGCGGCGGCGGCGATTGTCGTTGTCGCGGACAAAGATAAATCCGATACGATTGTCGAAGATTCTTCCGTCGCGATGATGAACATGGAACTTTTGGCGTCGTCGTTGGGTATCGGCAACTGTTGGATTCAAATTCGCGAGCGCGATGCGGAAGACGATTCGTCCGGCGAAGAATTTTTGCGCGGGCTTTTGAACTTTCCGGAAAATTTTGCGTGTCAAGCAGTTTTGTCGTTGGGAATTCCTGTACGTCCGCCGAAAGCGCGTGAACTTGACAAATTGAACTTCGACAAAGTTTCTTTCCGCGAATGAGCCGCGAAAAAATTCCGTCACTCAAATTTAATTCTTGAAGAACATTTACTTCCACATTCCCGATTGCATAAAAAATTTCCCGCCGAACAACTCGACGGGATTTTTTTATTTGAAGACGTATCAATTCGTGAAAAACATGTGCGCAACGGGTGCGGCAATCGCCAAACTGATAATCGTGCGTTCAAGGAACAGGATAAACAATTCGGCAAGATTGACGGGAATTTTTGAACCGAGAATCAATCCGCCGACTTCCGACAAATAAATCAACTGCGTGACCGAAATGACCGCGACGATAAATTTTGCCATTGGACTGGTAATCGTGCCCGCCGCAAGAACCGACGGAGTAAACATGTCCGTAAAGCCGACGATCATCGTTTTGGAAACCGCTTCAGCTTGCGGAACGTCAAGCAACTGCAACAACGGCAGGAACGGCAAACCGAGCGTGTCGAAAATCGTCGTGTGATTCGCCAAAACCAACGCCAAAGTTCCTATGCACATGACGACGGGCAACACGCCGAACCACATGCCCGCCGCGTTTTTGAAGGCACCTTCCATGAATTGTTTCAAGCCGCCGTGTTCGGCGACGCGTTCACGAGCAAGCGCAATTCCGTACTGAAACGAAGTCGAATAACCTTCGGGAAGTGATTCGCCCATTGCTTTGCCTTCAACGAGATATTCATCTTTTTTGAGCGACAACGGCGGGATTCGCGGCAGAATCAACGCACAGACAATTCCAATCGCACAAATCAGCAGATAGTACAGCCCGAAATATTCCATCAAGTCAACCTGCGCAAGCACGACGATTGAAAACGTTATCGACACGGCGGAAAATGTCGTCGAAATAATTGCCGCTTCGCGTTTGGAATAATAACCGCCTTCGTACTGATTCGCCGTCAACATGACGCCCAAAGTTCCGTCGCCAATCCACGACGTGATACAGTCAACCGCCGCACGACCGGGGATTGTGAACAGCGGACGCATAACTTTCGTCAACATCGCGCCGATAAATTCAAGCAACCCGAAATCCAAAAGCAACGGCAGTAACAATCCCGCAAGCAAGAAAATTACCACGAGCACCGAAAGTAAATCGTTGAGCACGAAACCGCCGTTGTCGCCCGACGTTATCAATCCGATTGTGCTGTCGGGATTTTCTTTGTCGATGCCCAAATACGTCAGCCAAATGAACACCGCGCCCAAAATCCGAATCACGACCCAAATTGCCGTCGTCGAAAACGTGTTGGCGACAATCGGATACGTCGCGATAAAATTCGGCTTGCTCAAGAAAATTATTCCGAGTATCGCCGAGAGCGTCACGATTCCGACGCACAACGCGGGCAGATAATCGCCAATCGCGCCGCTTATCATGTCCGCGATAATTTTGACGACAATCGTCCAGCTCCCTTCGTATTGCACGGGAATCATGAACAGGACAATTCCGATAACCGACGGCACCAAAAAGCCCGCCAGCGAACCTTGTTGTTTGTTTTCCATTTCAATCTCCTTCGCGAAAAAATTTAGAGAGAAACTCTCGAAACAAAATCCGCCACATTATAACACCAATCATGTGACTTTCAATAAAGTTGCGGACAAAAAAATTCCCGCCGATTATGTTCGACGAGAATTTTTTTATTGAAAATCTCCGCCGTATTTTTTTGTAACTTCTGCGTGTCGCAAGTATAAAAATTTTGAGTAACGACCGGTTTAATCCGGCTGAGTTTCTGTCCGCGTTATCGACTGCTGCCCAAAAAATTGTTTGCTCATTTGCATAATCTCCTGTAGAATCAAAATGCCTGACGAGTTCAGGCGGGCTTTTATTAATTTCAAAGCACGAATAAATTTCCTTGTCATTGGGAAATGAATTCTGTATAATACCTGAAAGAAATTTCGACGGAGGATTATGAGCAATGCGGCGGTACACGATTTTTATCTTGACGGCGTTCATGATAGTTTTGGCGGCGGTTGCGGGCACGGCTTTTCGCGTTGACGCCGACAAAAAAACTTTGGGCATTCCGGCGGGCGAATTGACTGCTTACACGACTTTGCCGGCGGAAACGGCAGCGGTTTTGTCCGAAGTTTATGAACGCGAAAGTCATGTGCGTGTTAATTTCGTGCCGATGAGTTCGCAGGAAATTTTACAAAAAATTAAAGACGACGCAGTCAGCGATCCGACGGTTGTTCGCACGGTTGATGTTGTTTTGACCGACAGCAAAATTTTAAAGCAGGCAGCCGAGTTAAATTTGTTGACGCCGTACAGTTCCGAAACAAATGACGCTGTCCGAAAAAAATTCAAAGACGAACACGACCGCTGGGTTGGCGTTTGGTATGATCCGATTGTTTTTTGCGCGAACAAAGATTTTCTGCGCTCAACCGTCGACATTCCCGACACGTGGGAAAAACTTTCCAAAGCAACGAATATGCGAATCGGCATAACGGATTTTCTTGCGGCGGACGCTTCGGCGAATTTGCTCATGCAGATGATTGGCAATTTCGGTGACGCGAAGACTTACGAAATTTTGGCGGGTATTCATCCCAAAGTTGTGCAGTACGCGAAATTTTTGGCGAATCCCGTCCGTCAAGCCGGCATGGGCGAAGTCGACATTTCAGTTGCCGTCGAGAGTGAAACCTTGCGTTATTTGCAAAACGGCTATCCGCTCAAAATAATTTATCCCGCAGACGGCACGAGTTATTTGTTGACGGGCTTCGCGATAACCACCAAAGACGACGCGAAGAATCAACTTGCCGAAAAATTTTCCGATTGGCTTTTGAGCGACGAGGCGCAAATTTATCTGCAGACGAACGGTTTTTATTTTGTGCCGACGAATCCGCAGACGTTGGCTTATAAATCTTTTGCGGGGAAAAATCTTTCGCTCCTCGACAACGACCAAATTTTTTCGGACGAACAGCGGCAAGCGTTTTTGAATCGCTGGATTAACGACGTGCGTTTGAAATGAGCTTTTAGCTGTTAGCTTTGAGCTTTTAGGATGACGATTTTTCCTGAAAGCTGAAACCTGAAAGCTTTGATGTTGAAGTAAAAATTAATTCTGCGACGAGAAATTTTTAATCGTTCGCGCTGAAAATATCGCGGTAAAAAATCTTTCGGAGGTATAGAACTTGAAAGCGGGCTTTGTAAGTTTGGGCTGTGCAAAAAATCTTGTCGACACGGAAGTTATGCTCGGCATCATGCAACAGCACGGCATCGAGTTGACGGCCAACCCCGCCGACGCAGAAATTTTAATCGTCAATACTTGCGCGTTCATTCTTTCGGCGAAGGAAGAATCAATTACCACAGTTTTGAATCTTGCCGAATACAAGACGAACGGGCGTTGCAAATCGCTGATTGTGGCGGGCTGTCTCGGTCAACTTTACGGACGCGAACTTTTGGACGAAATGCCCGAAGTCGACGCGCTTGTCGGTACGGGCTCATGGAATCGAATCATGGAGGCGATTGAGGAAACTCTGTCCGGTCGCCGCGTTGCTTTGATTGGCGAACGCGAAATTATTTACAACGCAAAAACTCCGCGAATCCGCACGACGCCCGATTATTCCGCTTACGTGAAAATCGCTGAAGGTTGCAATAATCGTTGCGCGTTCTGTTCGATACCGTTGATTCGCGGCAAGCAAATTTCACGCAAGATTGAGGACATTAAATCCGAAGTCGAACAGCTTGCGAATCAGGGCGTCAAAGAAATTAATTTAATTGCGCAGGACACGACCGCTTACGGCGTCGATTTGTACGGTCAACCGAAACTTGTCGAACTTTTGCGCGAACTGGTTACCGTCGACAAAATTCGTTGGATTAGAATTCTTTACGCTTATCCGCGCAGGTTCACCGACGAATTGATTGACTTGATTGCCGCCGAAGAAAAAATTTGCAGTTACGTCGACTTGCCGCTTCAACACGCAAGCAACAAAATTTTAAAAGCGATGAATCGTCCCGATACCCGCGAATCGATAGAAACTTTGTTGAAAAAAATTCGCGACAAAATTCCCGACGTGACAATTCGCTCAACTTTTATCGTGGGCTTCCCCGGCGAAACGGACGAAGATTTTTCCGAGCTGAAAAATTTTTTGCAGACGTGGCGGCTTGATAAAGTTGGCATCTTCACTTATTCGCGGGAAGAAAATACTCCGGCTTACGACTTGCCCGATCAGATTTCCGAAGAAGTCATGCAGGAACGCTATCATGATTTGATGAGCACGCAAAGTTTGATTTCGCAGGAAATTAATGAGTCGCTTGAAGGTCGCGAGCTGGAAGTTTTAATCGAAAATCGCGACGAGGAAGTTCCCGAAGTTGTTGCGGGACGTTCCAAACGCGACGCGCCCGAAGTCGACGGGCTTGTTTATATCGAAAACGACGGTCGCAGTAAAGCCGGTGACATTGTTCGCGTGAAAATTCTTGCGGGCTTTGTCTACGATTTGGCGGCTGAAAGGATTGACTAGATGATTGGCGAGTTGCTCAAGCAAAAAAATTTCACGGTCGCGACGGCAGAAAGTTGCACGGGCGGACTTTTGGCAAGCACGTTGACGGACGTTGACGGCTCTTCGGCTTACGTCAAAGGCGGAATTGTTTCCTACACCAACGCGATAAAAATTTCCGTCCTGCACGTCAACGCGGAGACTTTGCAAAAATTCGGTGCGGTGAGTTCCGAAACTGCGCGGGAAATGGCGTCGAACGTTCGCAAAATTTTTTTGTCGACAATCGGCATTTCTACGACGGGCGTTGCGGGCAAGTCGGTCGAAGGTAAATCTGTCGGCACGGTTTTTGTCGCGGTTGACGCAGAAAATTTTTCCGCAGTCAAAGAATTTCACTTCGACGGCACGCGCACGGAAATTAAAGCTCAAACGGTTGATGCGGCGTTGAAACTTTTAACGGAGCATTTGACGTGAAGAAACTTACGCGGCGCGAATTCGTCAAAATTTCGGCGGTCGGTTTCGCGGGACTGTTGAGCGGTTGCAAGCCCGAAAATTCTTCGCCAAAGTTGCCGATAAAATTTCTGCGACAACTCGTCACGAAAGATATTTCGACTTCACGGCTGATAATGTGGCAGGTTGACGCGCCGTTGAAAAATCCGTTTGTCGAATTGCGTTTCGGTGACGGGCAGGCAAAAAATTTTCCCGCACGCGATACAAGTTTCCGTTACGACGGCAAAGAAATTCTTCAGTATACCGCGCAGATTGAAATTCCGAACGAAACTTGCGACTATCGGGTTGTCGACGAAAATTCCGTTACCGATTGGTTTCCGCTGAAAAATTTTTCGGGCGACAAGTTCAAAGCGTTGATTTTCCCCGATTCGCAATGCGGCAACAGTTACGAGACTTGGGGCAACGTTGCTAAACTTGCTTTCGAGAAAAATCCTGACGCGAATTTTTTCGTGAACGTCGGTGATTTGGTCGACAACGGCGAAGATTCTTCGCAGTGGGATGATTGGTTATCGCAGATTGAAAAATTTTCGTCAACAATTCCGTTTGCTCCCGTCCCGGGCAATCACGAAACTTATTCGCGACAATGGAAAGTCATTTTTCCCGAAGCGTATCTGAATTATTTTGAGCCGCCCGACAATCACGTTGAAAATTTTTCGCGACGATTTTATTCGTTCGATGTCGGCGCGGCACATTTCGCGGTTTTGGACAGTCAATGGGACGAACTTGACGCTTTTACGCCGAATTTGGTTGACGTGCAAAAATCGTGGTTGCGTGAAGATTTTGCGGCGACTTCCAAACCGTGGAAAATTGTTTTCGTGCACAAAGACGTTTTGCAATATCGAATCAACGGGCGTCCCGAACGTCGCGAAGGTTTTTCGGATGTCGGCGAAATTTTTATGCCGGAATTCGATTCGCTCGGTGTCGACGCAGTTTTTACGGCGCACCTGCACACGTACCGAAATCGCGGGCGGTTGAAAAATTTTCGTCCCGATGAAACGGGCGCGCTATACATTTTGACGGGCTTGAGCGGCAACGTTCGTTACGACGGACTTTGGATAAATCACGCGCTCGACAAAGTCACGGCACCGCAACCCGAAATCGACAATTTCTTGACGCTTGAAGTCGACGAAAAAATTTTGTCGGTTAAATGTTTCCTGAGCAACGGTGAACTGTTTGACGAATTCACGTTGCAAAAAGCCTGAAGGGAGGTTAGTTGATGAAAAAATTTTCTCATTGCGCGTTGCGAATCACGACTTGCGCATTGCTTTTCGCGGCGATTCTTTTGACGTTGACGAACACGACTTTTGCCAAGCGAAATTATCATCCCGTCGGCGTGATTATCCTTGACGACAGAGAATCAAAACTCGGCAGTTATTTCGGTGCCGTCGAAAGTTTACTCAAGCCGAAAAGTCGCGGACGAGTTTTTGTCGGCAAAGACATGCAGGAACAATTCCAACGATATTGGCACGGTTTTGAAAAGCAGTACGGTCACCAACTCAATCGCGACGATTTGATTGAGTTCACCATACTCAGCGGCTGCAAAAAAGTTTTGTTCCTGATAAATTCGGACGCGAACCCCGACGCCGGCGACAAAGAAAAAAATTCCCTGAAGGTTGAAGCTTACCTTTGCACAAATGACGGCGTGCAGGAAACTTTCACGGCAACGGAAGATTTCAACAACGTTCGTGAACGTCGCGGCGCGTTCCGAAAATGTTTGACTGAAATTTGTAAATCGTTAAACCAAATTCTTTGAGAGGTGACTTGAATTGCGTAAGATTTTTCTTTTGGCAACTCTGCTTACGATGATTTTGTCGGCAACGGCATTTGCCGCCGAAGAGGACGACAAATTTTCCGACGAGGCTTTTACGCCGGTCGACGAGTTGGAAGTTGACCAGCCCGACGAAGTTTATGTTTACACGAGCGAGGATTTTCAGTATACGATAACTTGCCCGATTAAACCGTTGGCGGTCGTTCAAAATCCGTGGCAAGACCCGTCGAAACGCGGCGAGATGTTGGTTTTTGACGCGGACGGTTGGAACATTCGTTACGCCTATTACATTTGCGTCAACGCGTGGGACCCCGACGACAAGACGGTTCCCGACTTCAACAAGGGTGGCACGGCGGCAATCGGCAGCTATCTTTCGGATCTGAAAAACAACGGCGGATTCGGAGACGCGAAAGTTGTAAGCATCACCAAAAATAATCGTGGCGTTTATGCCGTGACTGCCGCGTCGTTTGAAGTCACCAACAAAGAGACCGGCGAAGTCGAAGGCGAATTCGTTGCCGACAGACAAGATTTGTATACGTTCTTCCGCTCCCCGCAAGGTCGTTGCATCAGCATTCAACTTGTCACGCCCGATTTCAGCAAAACTTTCGTGAACACTTATCGCGGCTCCGTGATGTCGTTCGTCGACAACAGCGGCAAGAAATCCAAGAAAGACAAGAAAAACAAAGACAAGCAAGACAAGAAAGACAAAAAAGACAAGAAAGACAAAGAGAAAGACAAGAAATAATTCGTTGACAAAGCCGACGCCGTGTGGTATAAATTACAGCGGTTTTATCGAAACGTCGATAAACTGCAAAGGGGTATAGCCAAGTTGGTAAGGCACCGGACTCTGAATCCGGTATGCGTTGGTTCGAGTCCAGCTACCCCTGCCACTCAGAAATTTCAAGCCTGCGTCGGAAACGTCGCGGGCTTTTTCGATTTACGGGAGGTGTCAAGTCATGGAAGAAGTGAGCGAATTTTTGTTGTCACCGCAGATGACGCAGATTCTGTACTATTTGAGTTTGGGCTTGAGTATCCTGTTGCTGTTCGTTGTCGCGTATCTTTTTGCGGCCAACGGCAGAAAATCCAACGAAATCGCGCACTTGCAATCGGAACTTGTCCGACTGCGCAAAGATTTGAGCAAGCTTAAAGATACTGTCGAGCATATGTGGAAACCAACCGTCAAAACCGACCTTCCGCCAATCGAGCCGTTCGGTTTGGATTTTTCGGAGCCCGCCAAAATTTCACAGCTTAAACCGCAAGACCCTTGGCTTGATTTCGTCGAAAAATATAACGAACTTGCCGAGGAAATGTCGAAGCCCGGTCAGCTCAAAAAGTGCGAGAAAGTTGTTTACGAATTTAAGTTGCGCGTTTTGACTTACGGCGGCGCAATGACTTTTCGTCCCGCGATTGACGTGAAGGACAGCCGTTATTGGGCGTTCAAATGTTCGTCGGACGAATTTGCCGTTGTGCCCAATCCCATGCATCCATGCGACGAAGATTTTTACGACAACGGCGGCATTAGAGAAACTTACGCGCTCAATTATGAAGACGGCGTTTATCGGAAATATGTCGTCAAGTTGCCCGCGATTTTCACTTATGAACCTTCGGGCGGTTGGCAACTCAAAGATACCGGCGTCGTGAATTTGGAGAGAAGTTGACATGAAAAAAATTTTTGCGTTGATGTTGATGATGACGTTTTTAATGACGGGTTGCGGCGCGACCAAAGAAGTTCAAGCCGACGTTGTTTTACCGCCGACAGACCCCGTCGAAAAAATTTTGCAATCAATGACGCTCGAAGAAAAAATCGGGCAGATGATGATGGTCGGCGTTTACGGCACTCAACTCAACGACGACATAATTTATTCGTTAAACGCGTTTCATTTCGGCGGAATAATTTATTACGACAGGAACCTTGAAAACGTCGCGCAGGCAAAAAAATTTTCCGATGACTTGAACGCGGCGGCGAATCAAAAATTGCCGTTGTTAATTTCAATCGACGAAGAAGGCGGGCGCGTTGCTCGCGGCAAAGATTTTTTGCAAGCTGCCCCGTCGCAGGAAGAAATCGGACTCACGGGTAATTTCGCGGAAGCTGATTATTGGGCACGTCACAACGCAAAGATTTTGAAAAGTATCGGCGTCAACATAAATCTTGCGCCCGTTGCGGATGTCGGCAGCCGTGACACGCGTTCTTTCGGTGACAATGCCTTTGATGTCGCCAATTTCGTCGACGCCGCCGCGCACGGTTACGAATCCGAAAATTTTTTGTACACGCTGAAACATTTCCCCGGTATCGGTAAAAGCAAAATCGATCCGCATGTGGAAGTTTCAAACGTCGAGGACAGCAAGGAAATTTTGGACGTTGAAGACCTGCCGCCGTTCAAGCAAATTATTCGCGGGCATGACCACTCGAATTTTATGATTATGGTCGGGCATTTGAAATATGACGCGATTGACCCCGTGAATTCCGCAAGCCTGTCGCCCGCAGTGATGACGGGACTTTTACGCGACGAATTGGGCTTTAAAGGCGTTGTGATTACCGACGATTTGGAAATGGGCGCGATTAAAAACAAAGTCGATTTGTCGTTGCTCGGCGTCAAAATGATTCTTGCGGGCGGCGACATTGCGCTTGTCTGCCACAATTACGAAAGTCAGCAGACGGTTTACAACGGCATTTTGGACGCGGTCAAACGCGGCGAAATTTCCGAAGACCGAATCAACGATTCCGTTCGCAGAATCATTCGGCTCAAGGCGCATTTATAATTCGGAGGCGATTTTATGTTCAGACATATTTTTATCGGCACGTTCAAAGCGGACGTTGATGACAAAATTAAAACTGCGGAGCTTGCAGACTTGAAGGCGATTAAAGAAAAAGTTCCCGCCGTTGTCGACTTGCAGGTTGGTTTAAGCACGGGTTGGATTGGTGCCGAAAATCAAATCGTTATGACGATTGATTTCGCGACGAAAGCGGACTTTGACGGCTTCATTGCTCACCCGTATCACGCGGACTATATCGCCAAACGCGGTGCGGAAGTTTTCGACGGTTATGTTGCCGCGCAGTTTGAGTTATGAAAATTTCAATCGCACAATTCAAGTCGAAACTCGGTGCGCTTGACGAAAACTTTTCTACGGCTGAAAAATTAATCGCGACGGCTCAAAATTCCGACGTGATACTTTTGCCGGAACTTTGGACGACAGGATATTATCCGACGCCCGTTGAAAATTTCGCGGACATTGACGGTTGTCGAACGAAAAAATTTCTCGGTGAACTTGCGAAAAAATTTTCCGTGAACATAATCGGCGGCTCGGCTATCGTCGACGACTGCGGAAAAATTTTCAATCGCTGTCACGTCGCCAATCGTCGCGGAGAAATTGTCGCGGCTTACGACAAAACGCACCTGTTCAGTTTCGCGGGCGAAGAAAAAATTTTCACGGCGGGCAACAAAATTTCGACGGTCGAACTTGACGGCGTGACTTGCGGGCTTGCAATTTGCTACGACTTGCGCTTCCCCGAAATTTTTAGGAAACTTGCGCTTGCCGGCTCTGAAATTATTTTCGTGCCTGCCGCGTGGAGTTTGAAACGTTTGACGCCGCGCAGAATTTTGACTAAGGCACGGGCGATTGAAAATCAAAATTTCGTTGTCTTCGCGAACAGTTCGGGCTTTTCGGAAATCGTCAATCCCGCCGGCGAAGTCATTTCGGAAATTGACGCGGGCGAAAAAATTTTGTCTACGGAAATAAATCTTTCACAACGCGCAGAAATTATTTCAACGATGAATTTGCTTGCCGACAGGAATTCGAACGTCGACGAATAAAAATTCGCAACCGTAATTAGGAGCCGTCACGGATGACGGCTCCCGCCCGCGGCATTTGCGTGATGCAAATATCGCGGGCACGAGCGGCACGACTTCTCACACGCCCGAACAACTTTGAGTAACGCCCTCCGCGCAGGAGGGTCTTTTCTTTTGGTTACTTTTCTTTGGACAAGCAAAGAAAAAGTAGATTCTAAAACTCAATTCAACGAACACGCCGCAACGTCGCAAGCAAAAAAATTGATTAACCACGTCGCGAACGAAAAAATTTTTCAATGAAGGTTGATACTTGTTTTCATGTGTGATAAACTCCCTGCGAAGTGAAAAAATTTTTCAAGGAGTGAATGCGTTGAAACTCGACGAAACAAAAACGGGTATGACCGTGCGAATTGATTCGCTCGACGAATCTAAATTAAAGCAACGACTCATGACAATGGGATTAATTCCGGGTACGCGTGTTGAAATTTTGAACTCGGCACCTATGGGCGACCCGATTGCACTTCGCCTGCGTTCGTACAATTTGGCAATGCGCAAAGACGACGCGGCGAAAATCCACGTCACGCAGATAAGCTGAAAAATTTTTTGCGAGGTGATTTTTTATGGCAACATTGTCCGTCGCCTTGACGGGTAACCCGAATACCGGCAAGTCGACAATCTTCAACGAACTGACCGGTGCGCGTCAAAAAATCGGCAACTGGCCGGGCGTCACCGTCGACAAAAAAGTCGGCGTCATTGAACACAACGGCAGAAAAATTTCCGTCATCGATTTACCCGGCACTTATTCGATTAACGCCCGTTCACAGGAAGAACAGGTCGTCAGCGATTTTTTCAAGCAGAACAAGCCCGATATCGTCGTCAACATAATCGACGCGTCGAACATTGCGCGCAACTTGTTTTTGACGATTCAGCTTATGGAAAACGGAATTCCGCTGATTTTGAACTTGAACATGATGGACGAGGCTCAGCGTCACGGCATCAAAATCGACATGAAAAAATTGGAATCCGCGTTCGGAATGCCCGTCACCAACACCGTCGGACGGAGCAACAAAAGCGTTCGCAAACTTTTGGACGTGTTCACCAACGCCGTTATGTCGAATTACAAACCCAGTGAACTTATCACGGAGCATATCGAAAAAGTTCGCAACATTGAACGCAGCGGACTTGCGGCGGCGAAAGTCGAAGAAGAAATTATCGCGGCGCGTTACGACCTTATCGATAAAATTATGGCTCAAGCAGTCACCGTCAGCGCGGCGGGCAAAACTTTGACCGAAAAACTTGATTCATATCTTGCCAACGGAGTTTCGTCGCTGTTGCTTATGGTTGCGATTTTCTATCTGATGTTCCAAATTTCGTTCAACTGGATTGGTCAACCACTTGCCGATTTGGTCGGCGAATTCTTCGACGAAACTTTGGTGCCGTGGGCAGCCGAATCAATGGAGTCTGCGGGCGTCGCCGATTGGATGCAATCGCTTGTTTCGGACGGCATTATCGCGGGCGTCGGTGCGGTTATAAATTTCGTCCCGCTGATTTTCACGCTGTTTATCATTTTGAGTTTCCTCGACGGCACGGGCTACATGGCTCGCGTCGCGTTCATAATGGATCCGATTATGCGCCGCGCAGGTTTGACGGGCAAATCGATTATGCCGCTGGTCATGGGATTCGGTTGCGGCGTTCCCGCGATTATGGCAAACCGTGCACTCGACACGCACAAGGACAGAATGATTTCAATTTTCGTGACGCCGTTTATCACCTGCAACGCGAAAGTCCCGATTATCGCGCTGTTCGCGGCAATGTTCTTCCCCGATAACGTCGCCAATGTCGTCTTCGCAATGTATCTTGCCGGAATTCTCACAGCGATTGTCATGGCGAAAGTTTTAAGCAAAACGATGTTCAAAGAGCAAGAATCGACTTTCCTGCTTGAACTGCCGCCGTACAGACTTCCCGATCCGAAAACCGTTTTGCTCGAAGCTTGGGACAAAGGCAAAGGCTACCTTATCAAAGCCGGTACGATTATTTTCGCAATGAGCGTGTTGATTTGGTTCCTCAGCAGTTTCAATTCCGACGGCATGACCGAAGACATGAACGAAAGTTATCTTGCGAGTATCGGCTCGGCGACTTCCGTGATTTTCGCTCCGCAAGGTTTCAACACTTGGGAGGCAGGCGCGGCTGTCGTGACGGGTATTCTTGCAAAAGAAGCGGTTGTTTCGACAATCGGTATTTTGTACGGCGCGGACGAAGACGCCATTTCCACAGATTCCGAAGAAGAAGCGAACGAGACGGCTCAAACTTTGTTGGCAACTTCAATGGGCGGCGCGTTTACCCCGTTGTCGGCGTTGGCGTTCATGGTGTTCAGCTTGCTTTATTCTCCGTGCATGACGGCACTCGGCACCGTCAAAAAAGAAGCTCAAGGTTTCAAGTGGATGGCGTTCGTATTTTTCTACACAACGGCAGTCGCTTGGGTCATTTCGCTGATTGTCTATCAGGGTGGCAAACTGTTGGGCTTTGAATGACGAATAACTTTTGACAACAAAAACCCCGGCAGTCGGCTGATTGTCGGGGATAAATTTTTTCGGCAAGCGTCAACGTTTCGCGACAAGTTCAATCCGGTTGCCTTCGTCGTCAAGGATTATACTTTCGTAGTAACCGTCACCCGTCGTGCGCGGTTCACTCGTCACGCGATAACCGTCAGCCCGAAATTTTTTCGTGAGGTCGTCAACCGCTTTTTTGTCGCCGACTTCAATCGCAATGTGATGCCAACCCGTACAAAACGCGTCTTCAAGCGAATCTTTCAATGTCGGGCGGTTCATGATTTCAAGCCGCGCCCCGTCGTCGAAAGTCAAAAAATACGAGCTGAAACCCGTTTGACTGTTGCGGTACTTGTCGCTTGACTTCGCGCCGAAATATTTCACGAAGAAAATTTTTTCGCGCTCAAGATCGTGAACGTAAATTGCAACGTGCGAAATTTTCATTTGAATTGCCCTCCCGAAATTAGTTTGTTGAGATTATAGCGCAAAAATTCTTACAGCGTTACGAAAAAGTTTGGAGATGATTTTATGACAGCGACAATCGTTTTGGGCGTCGTGATTGCGGCGGCGTTCGTTTTCGGAGTTCGCACGGCTTACAGAAGTTTTTTCAAAGGCGAGGCCGCCTGTTGTTCGGAAGACGGTTGCTCAGGTTGCGGCGGCGGTTGTGCGATGAAAAATGCGCTTGACCAAAGTTATCGTGCCCGCGTCGAAAAAATTGAGAAATTCCCGATTCACCGCACGATTGACGTTGACGGCATGACTTGCGAAAAATGTATCGTCAACGTGATTCGCGCCCTTGAAAAAGTTGACGGCGTGAAAATTGCGGCGGCAAGTCTCGAAAAACAATCTGCGCAAGTCGGCTTGCAAGAAAACGTTTCGGATGACGTTTTGCGCGACGCGATTAATCGGGCAGGTTACAAAGCCGGTGCCGTCACCGCGTAAAAAATTTTTCGCAACAAAAATCCCCGTCGAATTGGCGGGAATTTTTTTATTGGTACAGCGTCAGCGGGTCGAAAAAAATTGACGGCGTGAAAATTGCGGCGGCAAGTCTCGAAAAACAATCTGCGCAAGTTGGCTTGCAAGAAAACGTTTCGGATGACGTTTTGCGCGACGCGATTAATCGGGCATGTTACAAAGCCGGTGCCGTCACCGCGTAAAAAATTTTCCGTAACAAAAAATCCTCGTCAAATTGGCGGGGAATTTTTTTATTGATATAACGTCAGCGGGTCAGCGTATTGATAACTTTGCCCGTTGCGAACAATGTATTCCAAATGCAGATGTGGCCCCGTCGAATAGCCGGTTGAGCCGACTTGTGCGATAACTTGTCCGCGAGTGACGAATTGCCCCGCCGTGACGTGCAAAACGCTGCAATGAGCGTAACGGGTGTAAGCGTCAATCGCCGCGTGATAAATCAAAACTTGGTTGCCGTAGCCGTCGTCCAAATTTTCCGCCACGACAACTTGTCCGTCGAAAATCGCGCCGATATACGAGCCGTATTCGTAGCCCAAATCAACGCCCGCATGAAATTTCCAATCGCCGGAAATCGGATGAATTCTCCAACCGAACGGCGAAGTCACGGGAAAATATGCGGCATGAACGTTCGCGAAAATCATCATCACCGCGCAGATTGTCACGAAAAATTTTTTCATGTCGTCGACCTCCGAACGTACCCGCTCAGCAAAAAATCCGCGCCGATTAATTGTGCCGAAAAATTTTCAAGATTGACCGCGTCCGAAAGTTTTGCAAAGCCCGTGCCTTCGACGGCAGTCAACGCATTTGTCCCGCCGATAATTTTCGGGGCGACGAACGCAAAAATTTTATCGACGAGTTGAGCTTCAAGCATTGCGAAATGAATCGTGCCGCCGCCTTCGACCAAAACCGACGTAATTTCACGCGCCGCAAGTTCCCGCATCAAAATTTTTAAATCGACGCGTTGACCGTTGCCCGCCGTGATAATTTCGACGCCGTGATTTTTCAACGCGGAAATTTTTTCGGATGACGCGTTTGAAGTTGTCGCCAAAATCGTCCGCGCAGATTTATCCGTCACAACTTTTGCGTCAAACGGAATTCGGGCGTTGCTGTCGACAATGATTCGCACGGGATTTTTTCCGTCGACAAGGCGCGTCGTCAAACTCGGATTATCCGCAAGCACCGTGCCGATACCGACCAAAATTCCGTCGTTGATGTCGCGCAGTCCGTGTGAAAATTTCCGTGACTCTTCGCAGGAAATCCACTGTGATTCGCCGCCGACCGTCGAAATTTTTCCGTCAAGTGAACAGGCAAATTTCAGCGTGACGAACGGCAACTTTTGAGTTACCCACTTAAGAAAAACTTCGTTGAGTTTTCGCGCCTCGTCTTCAAGCAAACCGACTTCGACTTCAATTCCCGCCGACCGTAAAATTTCAAAGCCGCGTCCCGCAACTTTCGGATTCGGATCTGACATTGCGGCGACAACTTTTTTTATGCCCGCCTCGACAATCGCCCGTGCACAAGGCGGCGTCCGTCCGAAATGCGAACACGGCTCCAACGTCACGAACAAAGTTGCGTCCCGTGCAAGTTCGCCCGCCATGTTCAGCGCGTGAATTTCGGCGTGAGCTGTTCCCGCCTGTCGATGCCAACCTTGCGCGACAATTTTCCCGTCACGAACGACGACTGCTCCGACAAGCGGATTCGGTGACGTGCGACCTTCGGCGTGTTTTGCAATTCGCAAAGCTTCCCGCATGAAAAATTCTTCAGTCAAAATTTTCGCCTCCCGTCAACGTTTCAAATTCGCAACCAAAATTATTCCCGCGAAGATAAGCACGATTCCCAAAACGATATGCGCGGTGAATGGTTCGCCCAAAAAAATTACTCCGCCGATAACGCCGACCGCAGGAGCTACCAAAGTTGCGATTGACGCCGTGCCCGCTTGCAGGTGTGTCAAAACGACGTTCCACAGGAAAAACGCCAGTGCCGACGCCAACGCGCCGTTGTAAATCACGAACAACACCGACTCGACGCACCAGTTGATTTCGCCTTGCGGCACAAGCGACGAATAAATTACCAGCGTCAACGCGCCGAAAACCATTTGCCACGTCGTCAGCTGAATCATGTCGCATTTGCTCAATTTCAATTTGACGAGAATATTTGAGACCGCCATTATCATTGCGCCCGCGATTATCACGAACGCCGCAGTCAAGTCGTCGACGCCTTGCAAGCCCATGAGCACGTACAGCCCGATTAACGCCAAAAAAATTCCCGTGACTTTACGACGCGTCAATTTTTCGTTAAGCGTGAAGTGTGCAAGAATCGCCGTCCAAAGCGGTGCCGTGTAATTCAAGACTGCCGCCATGCCCGCGCTGATTGACTGCATACCGACCTGTGCGGCGATGTTGTTCAGCACGATTAAACAAATTCCCGATAAAAATATCCACGGCAAAAATTTTTTGTCGGGCAACGGGATTTTTCGCCAATACGCGACGGCAAGCAAAATCAGCGCGCCCGTTCCGAAACGCCACGTCACGAATAAAATCGGCGGAAAATAATTGTTCGCGGTTTTCATGACGACCCAATTCAAGCCCCAAATCAACCAAATTGCGACCAAAGCTCGGAGCATTTTTATCACGACCTTACGAAAAATCTTCGGCAAGTTTACGGCAAATTTTTGGGCGTGTCAAAAAGTTTTTGTTTGGCTTTATCCGCATGAAAAATTAAACTTGCCCGCAGTAAAGGAGTGATTCATTTTGAAGTTTGACAGTAACAACGGCGTGTTGACGGTCTTTCTTGAAGGCGACCTCGACGCGCAAAATGCAACTTCGGTTCAAGCCGAAATAGAAGCGGCGCACAACGCTCACCCGAACGACGAAATTTTGTTTGAGGCGGAAAATCTGCGTTACATTTCCAGCGCGGGACTTCGCGTGTTGCTCAAATTCCAGCGTGCGTCGAAAGGCAAAAAGTTGACAATCCAAAACGTTTCGCGTGATGTTTATGACGTGTTTGAACTTACGCGTTTCGTCGACATCATGAACGTAAACACGGACGGCGTTCCGCTTAAAAAAATCGAACAGGAAATTGACCTTGCGAAAAAAGCTTTCGTCGTCGGCATTCCAACCGCGATTTCGTATGACTTGGTTCGTTGCGGCAATGCTTACGGCGTTGTTTTTGAAATGATTGCCAACGCGGACACCGTCGGGCACACAATCACCGCGCACCCCGACCAATTCGACAAGATTACCGAAAAGTTCGTTGCGACGTACAAAGTCATTCACGCGACCGACATAAAAGAATTCGGCGGTTTTCATTCGCTCAAAGACACGTAGCACAAATGGGCGGACGGCATGTCAACCGCTTTCACGGCGGACGAAACGGCTTTGCTCCACAAGATGATTGAAGTTATCCCCGAACGCTCGACAATGGTTCACTGCGACTTTCACGCCGGCAACGTCATGTATCAGGAAGGACAAATCGTCGTTATCGATATGGCGGACATCGGCTACGGACATCCGATTTTCGATTTGGCGGGCAATGCTTTCCACGCAAGATACAGCGGCTCGGCGACGCGCCAAAAAGTTCACGGCATGACGCAGGAAAATATGCTACGTTTCTGGGACAAGCTGTTGACGATTTATTTCAACATAAAATATGACGCGACGTTGACCAAAGTCAAAGAAATGTGCGATGCTTTCGGACTTCTGCGCGGCGCACTGTTCCCAATGAAGCACAAACAAATTGCACCGGAATTGAAGGCTTTCCACGTCGAAGAAACTCGCAAAAATCTTTTCCCGCGTATGGATTGGGCAATCGGCGAAGCGGCTCGCCTCGACGAATATTTTTCACAAGCTTAAGGAGGTTTTACCGTGGTCGAATTGACCATGCAAAACCTGTCCGAAACCAGACAACATATCGCGCAGGAACTTTCCAAAACCAAAGCCACCGAAAAAGAAATTGCCCGCGCAAAATTGTTGTTGGAAGAAACTTTCATGAGACTGAAAACCGGCATGGGCAACCTGCCGGATTTTTCTGTCAAAGTTACTTTAAAGGTCAGGTTTGGCGACGTTAATCTGCGACTTTCTGCTCGCGGCGAAGAATACAACCCGATTGTCACCGTGACTGAACAGAGCACCGACGACGAAGACGCTTACCGGTTGATTATCTTAAAGTCGTTCCGCGACAAGATGAATTTCGTCCGCAAGAACGGCGAAAACATCGTCACAATTACCGTCCACGAAAAAAGTTCTGCGCAAAAACAGATGATTTACACAATCGCCGCGCTTGTCCTCGGTATCGTCTGCGGTTTCGCAATGCAATTTGGTTTGGACGCCGAAACAATCAATTTCATCAACACGGAAATTATCAATCCCGTGCGCCGTGTCTTTTTGAACGCGTTGTTCATGCTGGCTCCCGTGACGCTTTTAAGTTTAGGATTCGCTTTCCTCGTCTTCAGCGGCGATTTGTCGTACCTGCAATCGGCAATTCAAACGGGCGGCGAACAAACCGCGTCGCAATACGGCTCGTTGAAAGATATGATTTTCGACATTGTCCCGAACAATTTGGTTGATCCGCTCAAAGGCAAAAAAATTTTGCAGGTACTGTTCCTTGCGATTTTCTTCGGCGTAGTTTTAAATCGCATGGGCGAAAAAGCTCGCGGCGCAACGGAAACTTTGGACTTCCTGTTTAAATTTACGGTCGGCGTGCTGAAAATTATCGTCAAAGCAATTCCGCTGATTGTCTTCATTTCAATGTCGGCACTTTTGGCGACGACGGGTATCGATTCGCTTTTGACGTTGACTTTTCGTCGGGCTTTTTATCGGGGGAATTTTCGTTTGGATTGTCAACGGGCTTGCGACGCTTTTAATCGGAAAAATTTTGCCGATTCATCTCGTCAAAAAACTTATCGCCTACGCGCCGATGCCGTTCACAATTTCAAGTTCGAGTGCGCGCTTGCCGTTCGATTTGCAATTCTGCACGGAAAAATTGGGCGTCGATCCGAAACTTGTTTCGTTTTCAATCCCCGTCGGTACACAGCTCAACAAGACGGGGCAAGGCGTATATTTTTCGCTCGCCACGGTGATGATGATGAGCGTTTACCAAATCGAATTGACGACAAGCCTGTTGATAACGCTGTACTTTTCGCTGGTGATTATGTCAATGGCGAAACCGTCAATTCCTTGCGGCGGAATAATTTGCTTGAGCTACCTGTTTTTGACGGTCGGTGTGCCGCCCGAAGCCGTCGCGATGATTTTGTGCATTGACCCGATTGCGGCGATGTTTAACGCCGTCTCCAACACAAGCATGAACATTACGTCGACATTTATTGTGGCAAACTCGCTGAACTTCGTCGACAAAGAAATATATTCGGCGGATTGAAATTGCACCATGATGAACGATTTTAAAATGATTGTCGCCAGTCTTCGCGGACGACGAAATTTGAATATTTATCAACGCGTCCTACGGCTGTCGCTTTTGAGCAGCCTGTTGACGTTCGCGGTTATGAGCGTGCTTTATCTTTACGCAATGTTCACGATTAACACGACACTGCACGAAAAGACAATCGAATTGGGCGAAATCGGTTCCGCGTACATTGAAGACGAGATGAGTGAGCAAATCAAATTGCGCATGACCGAAACGACGCAGGTTCGCGCACAACTGATTAACCACGAACTTGAAGACGCCGTGGAGGACGTGCAGTTGTTGCCGGATTTCATTTCGCTGAACTTGAAATATCCCGAACAACATTTGCCGCACATTTTGCCGAACGCGCTTTACGAAGATGTCAAATCGGGCACGCCGTACATTTATTTCAGTCCGGAACTTGTCGCTCAAGGTATCGACGAAAAAATTTCCTACGAAATGGGCATCGTTTCCGCTTGCGAAGATTTACTTCAGACATTGAGCGAACAATACGATTGCATTATCGTCGCGTCAAAGGACGGCTATGTTATCCGCATTGACGACATGCCCGACAAAAATTCTCTCGTGCCGCTGTGCAATGAGCCGCAGAAAAGTTCCTACGACCCGCGCAAACGTGATTGGTACCTGCAGGGCGAAAAAGTTTCCGTGCCGACGTTTACCGACCTGTACATTTCCACGACAAGCGGCGTCCGTGCGTTTCGGTTTTGATGCCGTATTTCGACGACGACGGAATTGCGGGCGTCATTTGTCTGGATGTCGCCCCGAAAGACATTTACAAGCAAATTAACGCTTCGTCGCTTGAAGGACGCGATACAATTTTCGTTCTCGACAAAAACGGCGAAGTTATTTTTTCCACCGGCAAAGATAAAAATTTGGCACCCTACATTTTGAACCGTGACTTGCGTAACGACGACGACAAAACTTTGGCGCAGGCTGCCCGACGCATGGTTGACGGCGAACAAGACATTGTTGCGATTGACATTGACGGGAACAAATATTTTCTTGCGTTCTCGCCGTTGAAGTCCATCGGTTGGAGTTTCGGCACGTTGATTGACAAGAGCGCAATTTATTCATTCAGCGAAGAAACCAAAGAGGACGTAAACGAATACATTGGCGAATATGCCGCGCTGTTGGAAAGTTTTCTGTTCAAAATTTCTTTGGGCGCGTTGGTTATCGTGATGATTATTTTCGCGATTCTTTTCCGCAGCAGCCTCAAAGAGTCCGCCGGCTTCGTCGAACCGATTCACGGTTTGATTGACGGCGTGCAAGACGTTGCGGGCGGCAACCTCGACAAAAAACTTGACATTAAAACGGGCGACGAAATTGAGTTGCTTGCCGACAACTTCAACGAAATGACCGGCAAACTCAAAACTTACATGGCGACCGTTGAAAAAAATACTGCCGACAAGGAACGCGCCAAAACCGAACTTGCCGTTGCGACACAAATTCAGGACGGCATGTTACCGAAAAATTTCCCCGTGCGTGACGAATTCAATATTTACGCCTCAATGACGCCCGCGAAGGAAGTCGGCGGCGACTTTTACGATTTTTATTTCGTCGACAAAAATCACCTTGTGCTGACGATTGCCGACGTTTCGGGCAAGGGCATTACCGCCGCGCTGTTCATGATTATGGCGAAAACTTTGCTCAAGGACAACATTTTGACCGAAGGCAAGCCCGAAAATCTTTCCGATGTTATGCGCGACACGAACAACGAACTTTGCGACAACAACGAAGCCGATATGTTCGTCACGCTGTTTACCGCGATTATTGACCTGTCGACGGGCGAAATGACTTTCGTCAATGCGGGACACAATCCGCCGTTCGTTCGCCGCGACAAAAAATTTTCCGCACTGGGACGAGCGAAAAGTCCGATTTTCGGCACGTTACCCGGTTTGAACTTTCCCGCGACAAAAATTCAACTCAAAGACGGCGACGCAATTTTTATGTACACCGACGGCGTCACGGAAGCAATGAACGACAAACGCGAACTTTTCGGCGAAAAACGTTTGCAAGTCGTGCTTGATAAACTTTCGGATGCCGACTCAAAGAAAATTCTTGCGGAAGTCGACGCCGCAGTTAAAGATTTTGTCGCTGACGCTAAACAATCCGACGATATTACAATGCTTGCGTTCGTCTTTCGCGACCGGGCTTAACGTAAAAAAATTTCCCCGCGCAGATTCGCAGGGGATTTTTTGTTGCGGAAAATATTTGGTTACCGTATAAGAAAATTTTTCGATTCAGATTATTTTGATTGATATTTGCGTTATCGCCATGTAAAATTTTTTCGGGAGGTGAGCTTATGAAGAAAATTTTTTGTCTGCTTATGGTTCTGATTGTGCTGAGTTTCGGCGGGCAATGTTCAGCGGAAATCAAAATTTTTCACGCAGAACATTCCTACCTGATGAATCGCGGCGAACCCATTAAAGACGCGCAAGATATTGCAGTTAAAGAAGCTATTCGAACAATTTCCGAAGAAGCCGGGGTCGTAATTAACAGTCTGAGCGAATTACGAGATAATCAGCTTGAACTTGACCGCATAGAAACTTTCACGGCGGCGGTTCTGCGCGTTAAATCGAAAACTTTCGGCAAAAAATTTACGCCCGACGGCAACTTGGAAATTACTGCGGTTATTGACGCGGAACTCAATACGGATGACGTCGCAGAAATTTTGGACGAACTGCGCGAAGCAAAAAAATTCTGCCAAAAATTATGACGCGGTTTTGAAAGATTACACAGAGCGCAAGAAAAATTTCGACACGGTTTACGGCGAATATCTCGGTTCGTATCAAAAACGAATCAAGCGCAAAATTCGTGACGGTTGCAAACTTCAAAACGACGGCAAATTTAACGAAGCTTTGAAACTTTACGACGAAGCGATTGCCGAAGCCAAAGCCAACGACGCGGAACTTTCCGTTGCTTACGTCAAGCGCGGGCACGTTTACAATCTGCGCGGCGAAAAAAATCTTGCGACGGCGGACTTTGAAAAGGCGATTGCGCTTAACAATGACGCGGTCGGTGTTCACTACGCCAAAGCGGTTTTGCTTGAAAATCGCGGCGACAAAACCCAGGCGGCGCAGGAGTATCGTGCTTTCGTCAAAGACGCGGGCATAGTCTACTACGACACGGAAATTACCGACGCGCTTAACAGAATCGTCGAGCTTGAGGAGGTGAATTGACATGAAATTTTTTTCGACATTGACGGTTGCACTGCTGATAATTTTTCAATCGGTTACCTTCGCGGCGACGGAAACTTTTTCGGCAAGCGGCGAATACACGATGAGCGACTACGACACGCCTGAGATTGCCGAAGAAATTGCGCTGGACTTTGCCAAACAAAACGCCGCCGAGCAAGCCGGCATTTACTTGGAAAGTTATTCCCTTTCAATCGACGCAAAACTTGAGACGGACGAAATTAAAACCGTCGCAAGTTCCAAAGTCGAAGTGCTGACAAAAAACATAAGTCGTCAACTGCAAGCCGACGGACGGATTTTGTTGCGTGCCGACATAAAAGCGACGGTTGACACTTCCGAGCTGGACAATTTTGTCAAACAGGAACGCGAACAGCGTCAAGCGGCAATTCAACGCTACAGAACACTGCAAGCAATGAACGACAAAATTAAGCGCGACATCGAGAACTTTCAAGCGAAGCTTGCGAAAATAAAGAACGAAGTCAAAGACGACGACTTACTCGTCGAGCAGGAGCGAATCAACCGCGAATTTCTGTCCTTGCAGAAGTTGAAAACGGTCGAATCTATGGAGTTTTCGAATCACTTCAAGAAGATAGAAATCTTGAATGAAGCCGTCAAGCTTAATCCGCGAAACGGCAGTGCTTGTGCACAACTCGGCGAAGAAATTTATCTTCAAGACCACAATCTTAACGCGGCACTTCAAAATTTCAATCGCGCTTTGACTCTCGAACCGAAAAACGCAAAACATTACATGCAACGCGGAGAATTTTATCGTCTGTGGCGCAAAGATTATCCGCACGCCATTGAAGATTTCAATCAGGCAATAAAACTCGGCGGTTTAGATGATGAAGACATGCGTGGAACCGAATCTCGGCTATACGGCATTTACGTCTTCGAACTCCACGATTATTCTGCAGGCATTGAAAATTTCACGCAGATAATAAATCTTTGGCCGCAGGACGCATGGGGTTATATTTACCGCGGATATTTATACAAAGAAATAAACGAAACAGCTCGCGCCATTAAAGATTATGCCAAAGCTGCGGAGGTCGCACCGCTAAACGTAGGTGTACATTTGACTCTCGGTCATGCTTACGAAGAAGCAAACAATAACGAAAAGGCAATTGAATGCTTCATGGCGGCTCTTAATGCGGTGGAACAAAAATTCAAAAATGACCCCGACGACATTCAAAGTATGCGGGAGTATCTTAACAATCTCTCCCAAATACCTTTGAGGCTTATCGACGAAAACGACAGCTATCGGACAAGGCTGAATGAGTTTATAAAGCGTTATCCGAATGTCGGAATCTTATACGAATATCGCGCTTACGGATATGAAAACTTTGGCGAATACGACCTTGCGCTCAAAGATTTCGATACCGCCTTGAAGTTGGCGACAACAATCGAAGACCAAAAACGCGTTCATAATTCCCTGGCTCATCTGTATCGATACGGGATAAAAGATAAAGACAAAGTCACGGCGGAATATCAAAGCATTATCGACCTCGACCCGAAAAACCCCGCAGGTTACGAGGATCTTTATACTTGGCTTGATCTTTTTGTTAAGGACGAGAAAAAAGCCGATGAGGTTCTCAACCGATTGGCAGAAATCGAGCCAAATAATTCCTTTCATCACTTGAGACGTGCCGGAAGACTTTCTAAGGCAAACAACTACGCTCAGGCACTTGAAGAATACAATTTGGCTGTAAAACTTTTCCCGGACAAGCTGTCTCCTTATCTTTGGCGTGCACATTTTTACGGAGATCGGGGAGAGTTTGCGGAAGCCGTCGAAGACATTACACAAGTCATAAAAATGGATTCCAAAAATCATGAACATTATTCCGTTCGTGCCGAATTCTACGTCAAAATGGAAGATTGGGCTAATGCCGCCGAAGATTACACCAAGGCGATAGAGTTATATCCTTATGCGACTTATTATTACGAAAAGCGCGCTGAGGTTTACGAAAAGCTCGGTGAATACGACAAAGGTATGGCTGATACAAACAAAGTTCTCGCTCACATAGAAAAAGTCATCGAATTTGATCGCAACAGCTCGTCGTGGTACCTCACAGAGGAACGTGACCTGAAACATAAAGCGAAGATGTTGGCCTTACGCGCAAAGATGTTCATGGGGCTCGGTGAATACAACAAAGCTCTTACCGATTTCAACGAATCGCTTGAACTTCATAAGCATGACAACTATGCGGCAGAGCAGGGCATCAATAGCTTGTTTAAGGAACATGGGGACAAATTAAAAATTAACGATAAGGCTTCGTTCGAGTATCGCGGCGATTTTTATCGCAACGAGAAAAAGTACGACCTTGCCGTCAAAGAGTACACTCGTGTACTTGAGTCCGACCCAAACAATACATCCGCATACTTTATGCGCGCCGACTGTTACAAAGAACTCGGCAAGTACGACAAAGCTCTTTCCGATTATGATCGTCTGTTGGAACTTGATCCTGAAGGTGCTAGCTATTATTACGGGTATCGTGTCGAAATCTACGAAAAGCTCGGCAGATATGAAGAGGCTTTGGCGGATATTAATCGTCTGTTGGAACTTGTGCCCAATGAGAGTTTCTATTACGCTGCTCGTGCCGAGATTTACGAAAAGCTTGGCGAAAACGAAAAAGCTCTTGCCGATTACAACAAAGCAATGGAATTTAACCCAAACAACGCGATCATAAAAAAGCGACAAGACTTGCTAAACAAAATGGGCATCACCGAAGAAACTCTTGTCGACAAGGAAGCTTTGGCGAAACGCGCTTTCAGTTATCTGAACGAACAGAAATTCGACCTTGCCATCAAGGACTGCACGCAGATTCTGGAAATTGACCCGAATTATTCGGCGGCTTACTTTGTGCGCGGCGGTGCTTACGTCTTTACGGGAAAATTCAATGAAGCTTTGAGCGACCTGAACAAATGCATTGAAGCTTTGAGTGACCAAGTTGCCGAACCGTACATTTTCCGTGCGCTTGCTTACGGCGGACTCGGCGAATACGACAAAGCTCTTGCCGATCTCGACAAAGCCGCAACGATTGACCCGAAAAATGAAGTCATTGAACAAATTCGTCAAGCTGTCTTGGGGGAAAAGAACAAAACGAGATAACTTTCCAATCAACGCGCCGCAGTCGAAAAAATTTTCTCGGCTCGTCGTCGAAAAAAAAAATTTCCCCCGCGCAGATTCGCAGGGGATTTTTTGTTGCGGAAAATTTTATCGTAATGTCGCGGTGAACGTTGACTTGCCGGCTTCGGTGTGCACGGAATATTTCACGCCGCGTCGTTCGGTTGTCCAATCGTAATTTTCTTCGGTTGAAACATTTTTCAACATGCGTAAATCGCGCAGGACTTCGCCTCTGTCTTCGGCGTCAAGTTCGGGATTCAACGTCGCGATTAACAATCCCAAAACGTTGAGCGTTTGAAATGATTCGTCCTGATTTTTCGGCGCGGCAAAAATTTTCAGCTCGGAAATAAATCCGTCGTCGCTGACAGTGCCGACAAGTTTAAGTTCGGGCGCGAATTCGTGACTGAAATTTTTTCCGTCGACTGTAAACGGTTCCTCAATCGTCAAATTCAAATTCGAGGCGCGAGTTTTTTGAGCGGCGGCGTTAAATTTCTCTCTAAAAATTTCCGGTGAAATTCCCTGCCCGATAGAATTTTGCCCGCCGAAAATCGCAAGGTTGCCCGCAGACATGTTCGCGTAAACGAAAAACGCCAGACACGCTCCGGCAAGTATGACATTTGTCCGCCTGTCGAACGTCGAATATTTATGCATCAAATACCAACCGAGCGGCGGAATGAATATGCAAAACGTAATCATCGCCGCAGTTTTTATGTAATTCAAGTTGCAAACCTCCAAAAAAATTTACCCGCCGAAGTGTTTCGACGGGCTCAAGCTAAGGAAGAATAGTATTCACTCAAAAATTGGAATCGCGAACAACTCAGCCGAGAACTTCGAGCAAGTCATCGCTACCGGCTTTGACATCGCCTGTCTTGAGCGGACGAACAGTGCCGTAAGCCGAAGAGTTGGTGACGATAAGCGGCGTGGTGACGGGATAGCCCGCTTTGTGAATCGCGTCAATGTCGAACGTGACAAGTACATCGCCGCGTTTGACTTCTTGTCCGTCGGTGACGTGAACTTCAAAGTGTTCGCCGTTGAGTTTGACCGTGTCGATACCGATATGCATCAACAGTTCAGCACCTTCGGGCGTGACCATGCCGATTGCGTGTTTCGTCGGGAAAATCAACGTAATTGTGCCGTTAGCCGGAGCAACGAGTTTACCTTCGGTCGGTTCGACAGCAACACCGTCGCCCATTGCGCGGGAAGCAAAACCGTCGTCGGGAACTTCGTTCATGAGCATCATGCGACCCGTCAAATGCGCGCCGAATGTTGCATCTTGCATCTTCGGTTTTTCGGGTTCAGCCGCCGCAGCACCGCCGCCGCCGGTCGAACCTTCGAGAATCGAACGGTCAATCTTGCCTGCGCGAATATCTTCGACGAATTCTTCAAAGTTCGCTTTGACAATCGTGACGGACGGTCCGTAAATGACTTGGATTGCGTTGCCTTTGATGACGACGCCGCCCGCGCCCGTGGACTTCAAGATACCTTCGTTAACTTTCGAGCCGTCAACCAAAGTCAAGCGCAAACGAGTTGCACAGCAGTCGATTTCGGTGACGTTGTCGACGCCGCCGACACCGCTCAAAATGGTTGCAGATTTCTGTTGATCAGGTGTGAGACTTGCAAGAGCCGCAGAACCTGCACCGCCGCCGGCAACGCCGACGCCCGTAGCTTTCTGATAATCGGCTTTGGACATCATCTTGACTTCCTCATCGTCAGCTTCACGACCCGGAGTCTTGAGATCCCATTTAAGGATAAAGAATTTAAACGTGATGAAGTAAATTACCGCGAATACTGCGAACAGCGGCAACATCATCATCCAGTTGGTTTTTGCTTGACCGGGCAAGACGCCGTACAGAATGAAGTCAATCAAACCGTCGGAGAATGTTGTACCCATTGCAATGCCGAGAATGTGGCACGCCGCAAACGAGCAGCCCGCGTAGAAAACGTGAATCGCAAAAAGTTCTTTCGCGAGGAACAGGAAAGTGAATTCGATAGGTTCGGTGATACCCGTCAGGAATGAAGTCAAACCGACCGAGAAAAGCAGTGAGCCGGCAGCTTTTTTCTTTTCGGGACGAGCGCAGGTATACATTGCGAACGCCGCCGCGGGAAGACCCGCCATCATGAACGGGAATTTGCCCATCAGGAAGCGAGCCGCGTCAACCGAAAAATGCTCCGTGTTCGGGGACGCCAATTCCGCGAAGAAAATATTCTGCGCGCCCATGACGGTTTGTCCGTCGATAACGGCAGTACCGCCGAGACCCGTCTGCCAGAACGGCAGATAGAAAATGTGGTGCAAGCCGAATGGAATCAACGCACGTTCACAGCAACCAAAGAAAAATGTTCCGAAGTAGCCCGCCGATTGAACGACGCCGCCGAGTGCAAAAATACCGTTTTGGATAAACGGCCAAACGAAATACATAATGACGCCCGTCACGATACCGAAGATCATGCAGGAAATCGGGACAAAACGCGTGCCGCCGAAGAATGAAAATGCGGGCGGAAGTTGCGTCTTGTAAAAACGGTTACAGAGCTCAGCCGCGACCAAGCCCGTGATAATACCTGCGAAAACGCCCATTTGCAACGTGACAATACCGAGCACGGACGTTATCGCACCTTCTTTGACGCTTGAATCAATCGAACCGTCGGCATGAATCGAGCCGTCGAGTCCGAGGAAAACATGAATCGTCGTCAACATGACAAGATAAAAAATTGCTGAACCAAGGACGGCGATACCTTTTTCCTTTTTCGCCATACCGAGGGCAACCGCCAACGCGAAAATCAACGGCAAGTTGCCGAAGATTGCACCGCCGACGTTTGAAAGAATCAGCATGAAACTGAACAGCGCACTGCCCGGATGAAGAGCAGATTCCAAACCGTAAGCAGCGATTGTCGTCGGGTTCGAGAATGACGCGCCGATACCCAACAAGACGCCCGCGAACGGCAATACAGCAATCGGCAGGAACAAAGACTTACCGATCTGTTGCGCTACGGCAAATGCCGAACCGCCTCCGTCACTCATGTTAAAACCTCCTTACCAAATCAGAACAGAAAAAATTTCGAGCGAACAACTTCTCCTTCCCAAGATATATTTTTTTGTTGGAGTTTGGATTAAACCTCTCCGTTCGCAAAAGGAGGATGCCCACATAATGAGCCTCCTCCCTTTGTAAGATAATATTTAGAATTATACACAACGCCGCCGCGTTTGTCTACGATTGTTCCGATAAAAACTTTTCAGCGCGGACGATAGCGGAAATGTTGTCCCGTTTCGTCTTTGGAAATTTCGTAGAGTTCGGGGAACGCCGAAACGAAATCTCGCACGGTAGCATATCCGAAATCTTTAACGCTGAAGTTAAGATTTTTGTCGCGGATATATTGCCCCGCCTGAACGGGTGAGACAAAGCCCGTGTCGTCGCCGTGAAATTTCGCCGCATCACGCAAAGCATCATGCAGTTGACGAACTTTTGAATCGTCGACGGAAATTTTCGGCACGTCCGTTCGATAACGATAGCTGAAATTATTTCCGCCGTCGTCACGAACTTCGTAGCGTTCCGAACAAGCAGAAATGAATTCAAGCAAATCTTTGTAGCTCATGGACTTCAACTCGCGGGGAAAATTTTTCTTGACGATAAAATCGCACGCCCACCACAAATTGACAAAACCGTCAGTTGACGTGTAAAGTGCCCAAACTTCACGCAAAACGTCATGCAGTTGACGAACTTTTTCGTCGTTGGAAATCTTCGCGGAATCAAGACAACGATAGCTGACAGTTGTGTTCACCGTGCGAATTTCATAAAGTTTCGGAAACGCCGCAATGAAATTTTGCAACGTGCCGTGTCCCGAACCTTTTATGCTGAGACTTTTTTGACTTATTGCACTGCCCGCGTAAGCTAAATTCGTGAAATCGTCCGTCGCCTTGTGAAATGCCCAGGCTTCGCGCAAAGCGTCATGCAGTTGACTGAGCGTTGAATCGTTTGCGGAAATTTTCGGCGTGTCTGTCAAGCAACGATAATAAAATTTCAGCCCGACATTTCGGACGGCGTAAAGTTTCGGAAACGCCTCGACGAATCTTCGGAATGAACTGTAACCGACATCCTTTATCCCGAAACCGAAATTTTTTTTGCGCAAGGTGTCTCCCGCCCAACAAAGCGGAGTGAAACCTTGTTCGTCGCCGTGAATTTTGGCAACTTCGCTCAAAATTTTATGCACCGATTGAATTTTTTCATCGATCGGAGGTGCGGTGCCAAGGCAACGAAAACAGTAATTTTCGCCGTTCGGGCGGAGAATCACTTCATAAAGTTTCGGAAATGCCTCGACGAACGTTCGGAACGAACTGTAGCCGACATCTTTTATCCCGAAACCGAAATCTTTTTGGCGCAAAGTTTGTCCCGCCCAACAAAGCGGAGTGAAACCTTGTTCGTCGCCGTGAATTTTGGCAACTTCGCTCAAAATTTCATGCACCGATTGAATTTTTTTGTCAAGTTCGCTTTGCAGTTGACGTTGTTCGTCCAACGAAACAACTTTCGGATTGGTAACGGATTGAATCTGCGCGGCAACTTTCGGCGAAGAAATTTTTTCGGTCGACGGTTGCGGTTTTAGTTCAACGATTTTATCTTCGGCGAACAAACTCAGTTGCACGGGCGAATTTCCTTTGGACGTGGATTTTTTTCCGATGGGCTTTGAAATTTGCTCAATCGGAAATTTTTCACGAACGGGCGCATCCAAATCGATAAATTCACTGCACGCCATGCGGAAAGAATTTGCGGCTCTGCCGTTGCCCAAGCCGACGACGTTAATTCCGCTTTCGCGAAGACGAATCGCAAGCGGTGTAAAATCGCTGTCGTTGGAAACCAGCGCGAACACGTCCGCACGCCCGCCGTAAAGCACGTCCATTGCGTCAATCGTCAAGCTCATGTCGGTGGCGTTTTTGCCCGCGACAAAATCGGTTTGCTGAACCGCACGCAACGAAAAATTTAAAATGCATTCGTTCCAACCGTGCAAAATATTTTTTTCCCAGTTGCCGTAAATCCTGCGAATAAAAATTTCGCCGCGCTGCGACAGTTCGTCAATAATCTGCTTGCCGAATTTTGCTGAAACGTTGTCTGCGTCGATAAAGAGTGCGATTTTTTTTGTTGCCATTGAGGAACCTCGAAAAATTTTTCAATAGCAATCAACCGCACAGATCGCGCCGAATTGGATAAAATTGCCGGCTTCGACGGGGTCGCCTTCGAGTATTGTGTTTTCGACGGCAGGAAGATTTTCCGCCGCAATCTGAATTCGTTCCGCGCCGTACTCCTCGCGAATTTTTTTCCAAAGATTTTTGCGCGAAGTTTTCGTGTCTTTGTAGACCGCCCGATTGTAAAAAATATTCATCGAGGCTTCGCTTTTTTCGGCGTCGCAGTTGAAGAAAATAAATGCCTTAGCTGATTTTGCCATATAAGAAACTCCTTTCACAAATTTTGGCACGCGGGGATTATAACGAATTCCGCCGCCATTCGCAACGTTAAAATTTCCGCCGCACATTTTGCAACAAAAAAGACCGACTGAATCGGTCAAGAATTTATCACTGAAATTTTTTCAAGCAGAAATTTTTCGTTGGTGAATCGCTCGACGTGTTTCATTCGGGCGCGAATTCTTTGCATTTCGTCGGGAACTTCTTCGGGCGAAAGTTCATCGTGAATCACAATCGTGCCCGCCTGCTGAGCCGTTTCGTAAAACCAAATTTTGTAACGCACGGCATCAAGTGTTTCCTGCAACTTCGCCAGCTTTTCTTGCAACAGCGAATATTTTTCGCGAAAAAGTTCCAGCCGTTGACCGATTGTCGAATCGCCCGCCAAAGTCCAACACGTAAAATCTTTAATTTCCTGAATCGACATGTCGCAATTTTTCAAGCATTCGATTATGTAAATCGACTCCACCGCTCTGCAACGTCTTTAATCGTCATGAAATTTTTATTCATCAGCCCAAGTTTTTATGGAAAAATTTTTCAAGCTTGTCGACGACGGGAGTGACGAAATTCATCCTGTCATATAAATCCATGTGCGTTGCGCCGTTGACTTTGTACAGTTCGCGGGAAATTGTTGCCGTCGCTTTTTCGTAAGCCAATTCAGATTGCCAAAGCGAGCCCGCCTCCGTGCCCGCGATAAACAGCGCAGGTTGCGTCAAAAACGTTTCCATGTCGCTGAAGGCGTGGAATGCGTAAATTCCGTCAAAGCCCGAAAACATTACAAGATTTTTTGCGGTGGGATATTGCCCGCGTGATTCGGTGTAATATTCGGACGCCTCAACAATGTCATGCGGTGTGGCAACGGTAATTTCGTCACGTGTCGGAACATTGTGATCGTAGCGAACGGGCGCGCCGTTTGCTTCGGCAGTTCGTTGCGCGGCAACAGCTTCCAGAGCTTTCAGTTGTTCGGCGATCGGAATTCCTTTGCCGTCCCAACCTTGACGAGCGATATTGCCAATGTCGACCGCGCTAACCGTCGCCAAGGCTTTAATTCGGTGTTCGGTTTGTGCGGCACTTATCGAATAACCGCCACCGGCACAAATTCCAAGCACGCCAATTTTTTCTGCGTCGACTTGCGGCAAAGTCGTCAGATAATCGACGGCACTGCGAATATCTTCGACGCGTTCAGTCGGAATTTCGATATAACGCGGTGTACCTTCGCTTTCGCCGTGATGTGAGGCGTCAAAAGCCAACGTTACGAAACCTTTTTGGGCAAGCAACATTGCGTAAAGTCCTGAAGTCTGTTCTTTGACGCCGCCGCCGGGGTGAACCGTGATTATCGCGGGATATTTTTTGCCTGCCTCGTAATTTTTCGGCAAGTACAAATTACCGGCGATTTTCCAGCCGTTGTGTTGCTGAACGAATTGCACGTGTTGGGCGTTGTTTTGAACTTCAGCGGGAATTTGCGCCGAAACGTTCGCGCCGCTCGTCAAGCACAGCATGAAACTGCACGCGAGGATTCTTTTCAAAAATTTTTTCATGACGACATCTCCTTTCGTGCGAAATTATACACTTGACAGTTGACTGTCAGTCAAGAAATTTTTCGCCGTTGGTCAACGCGCAGAATTCGCAAGCCAAATCCGCAGCGTAGTGAAACATCTGCCGAAAAGCGTTGTCGTCATGCGCAATTTGTCGGTCAAAATTTTATTGCGGATATTTGTCGCTTGTCATTTGCGAATACGTCGGCATTTCGGCAAGTTCAACATTTTTTTCGCCGTCGAAACGATAGCAGAAAAATTTTTCGCCGTTGGTCAACGCGCAGAATTCGCAAGCCAAATCCGCCGCGTAGTGAAACATCTGCCGAAAAGCATTGTCGTCAAGTTCAATTTCGGGCGACTTGCAGACGACGACGGCAACGGGATAAATCGAATTTTCTTTAACGTCGCGGGCTTCGATTATGAAATCTGCGCGGGTTTTGACGTTGAGACCGTAACGGGAAAATTTTCCTTCGACACGCAAAAAATTTTCGGGCACGCCAATTTCGTTGAGCAACCACGGAATCAGACGTTGACGGACGGTTTCTTCGGGCGTGACGAAAACCAATTTCTTGCGCAATGGGTCGAGATACGCCGCCTGATTTTCGACGCGATAAACTTGCGGCGCGGGATATTCCGAAAAATTTTTTGGCATGTGTAAACCTCCGTTAGGGCGTGTTGAAAAACTGTCTTGTCGCTTCGATTCGGCTGATTCGTTAATCTGAGTTTTGTTAATCTACTTTCTTCCACCGAGGGAAGAAAGTAGCAAAGAAGCTCGCGCCTGCGCGGCGGGCGGCTACTCGTTCGCCGGAAAAATGTTGTCGTCAACCCGTGCTTGTTGTGCCCGCAAATTTCGCATCACGCGAAATACGCGGGCGCGGCCGTCATCCATGACGGCCGGAGTTACCGATTAACAATTCTGACGTTAATCGCCGCGAATCAAATTTGCAGTTCGTCAAGAATTTTTCTGCCGCCGTCGTCAAGCAAAGTTTTCGCCAACTTTTTTCC
The DNA here is from genome assembly GCA_017470715.1 of Selenomonadaceae bacterium. Classification (GTDB taxonomy): domain Bacteria; phylum Bacillota; class Negativicutes; order Selenomonadales; family Selenomonadaceae; genus Quinella. The sequence continues at coordinate 4,891 of JAFUYE010000095.1, read as the reverse complement.
GAGACCGTCAATTTCGTGGAGCGGAACTTCGACTTTTTCAGCGACAAAATTTTTTCCGTCAATCGAAGAAATCAGCGCACGAACATTTAATCGCACGCCGTCAATTTGTGCGAACACGCCGACGGGAACTTGACAACTGCCGCCGACTTCGCGCAAAAATTCTCGCTCAACCGACGTTGCCGAAAAAGTTTCGGCGTCATTGAGTTTGTTTACAAGTTCGGAAATTTTTTCGTCACCGTCACGAATTTCGATTGCCAACGCGCCTTGTCCCGCAGCAGGAATTATTTCCGTCAACAGTTCGCGAATTCGTGACGAATAGCCGAGTCGTTCCAAACCTGCCGCCGCCAAAATTATCGCGTCGAATTCGCCCGCGTCCAATTTTTTCAGCCGAGTTTCGACATTCCCGCGCAGATTTTTTATCCGCAAATCGGGGCGCAATTTCAGCAGTTGAGCCGCCCGCCGCAAGCTTGATGTCCCGACGATTGCATTTTCGGGCAGTTCCGTGAACGACGAAAATTTTCCGCTGACGAACGCATCGAACGGTTGCGCACGCCGAGTTATCGCCGCAATTTCAAAGCCCGCAGGCAAGTCCGTCGGCACGTCTTTTAAGCTGTGAACCGCCAAATCAATTTCGCCGCGTGCAAGTTGCAGTTCGAGTTCTTTGGTGAACAGACCTTTGCCGCCGATTTTCGCAAGTGGCGCGTCCAAAATTTTATCGCCCGTCGTGTGCACGTGAACCAATTCGACTTCAAGCGCGGGGAAAAATTTTTTCAGCTGAGCCGCAACGAATTCCGCCTGCCACAGTGCCAACCGACTTGAGCGCGTTCCGATTTTAATTTTCCGCAATATTAATCACTCCAAATCAGTAACCGTAAAAATCCATGCCATATGCCGCACGGAAAAGCGCATCAGCCATTTTGCGGTTGCTTCTGGAATAAACATTTTCAGGTTCGATTCTGTCTTTAATCCAATAGCCATCGCCGCGATGATAAGTTTCTTTTTTATCCCAGTTGTAATTTATTACCACCTCATATCTCCGTTCTTTATCTCCGTTTACCCAGACGAAATACCCCGCTATTTGGTAGTACGGCGGGTTGTAATCGTGAACATTAACGGTTCGCAAATCGAGATAAATGGTTCCTTGTACAGTTGTGACGAACACATAATACGGGCTGTCGTCGTAAGAATTCGCCGAGCAATTTGCCGCGAGCGTGACGACAAGAACAAACGTAAACCCCTCAAGAAATTTTTTCATGATAACAAACCTCCGTTATTCGTTAAAGAGTGCCTGCATTGCCTGCGCGTAAAAATTTTCGGCGTCTGTGCCGGCTGAGGCGTTAAGTTTCATCATCGGCATCCGCAAAATTTTTCGGACAATCCGCCGCGTCATTCTGTCGACAATTTTTCGTTCGTCGTCGCTCAAATTCGGAAGTTTGCCCGCCACACGACGAATTTCACGCCCGCGAATTTTTTCGGCACGAGCAGACAAGTTCGCCATGAGCGGCCGAAACTTCAGATATTTGAAACGTTCCATTACGGCATCAACATGTTCGTCGACGATTGTTTTCGCGATTTCGGCTTCGCGTTGTCGCGCCTGCAAATTTTTTTCCACAACCGATTCAAGGTCGTCAATGTTGTAAAGCGTGACGCCTTTTATTTTGCCGACTTCGGGGTCAACGTCGCGGGGGACGGCAATGTCAACGAAAATAATTTCGCGTCCGCCGCGCCGAGCCATGAGTTGCTGAGTTTGCCACGGTTTAACGACGTAATGCGGTGCGCCGGTTGACGTGATGATTATGTCGACGTTTGCCGCGCCGGTGAAGGCATCTTCCCACGGGACAGCCTGCCCGCCGATTTTCGACGCCATTTCCTGCGCACGTTCCAAATGACGATTCGCCACAAAAATTTTTTTCAAGCCGTGGTCGAGCAAATGTCGTGCCGTAAGTTGAGCCATTTTGCCCGCGCCGAAAATTAAAGCACTGCGATTTTCAACGTCGCCCAAAACGTTTATTGCCAAATCAACCGCCGCCGAGCTGACCGAAACCGAATTGCAGGCGATTTTTGTTTCCGTGCGAACAGCTTTGCCCGCCGCAATCGCCCGATGAAAAAGCGTGTTCAAAATCGTGCCCGTCGCCGCAGAATTTTTCGCCGTCGCGTAAGCTTCCTTGACTTGCGACAAAATTTGTCCTTCGCCGAGAATCAGCGAATCCAAACCCGCCGAAACTTCAAACAAATGTTTTGCGCAAGCTTCGTCGGTGAATTCGTACAGAAATTTTTCGTCGACGACCGTGCCGATTAAATCGTTCAGGAATTGTCGAACACTGTCGCCGCAATCTTCGGCTGTTACCGCGTAAATTTCCGTGCGGTTGCATGTCGACAGGATAACCGCTTCGCTCAAGCCGTCGTAGCCGTCGAGATTTTCCAGCCCGCAACGCAGAGAATCTTTGTCGACGGAAAATTTTTCGCGGACTTCAATCGGTGCCGTGCGGTGATTGAGCCCCAAAAGTTGTAAGTGCATTGTTTATAATTTCCTCCAACCGTGTAAGTTCGCCGGATTTCAAAAGTTGCCAAAGTTCGGGCGTCAAGACTTCACGCCAAAATTTTTCTCGCGCAGATTGATTCGGCAAAAGTTGTTTGAGTTCCCGCCGATAACGCGAAATTATTTTCAAGCCCGCGCCGAAATTTTCGCCGAGTTCGGCTTCTAAATTTTCACGAACGAATTTTGCGAATGCCGGGGAATTCGCGCCCGTCGAGATTGTCAACAAAAAATCGCCGCGTCGAATTCGTGACGGCACGTTGAAATTTCCGCCCGAAGAATTCACGACATTAACCAAAATTTTTTTCGCCCGCGCAACTTCGGCCGCCGGACGATTTATTTCGGGATTGTTCGTCGCCGCGATTAAAATCAATTCGTCGCCCAAAAGTTCAGGTGAAAAATTTTCCCGCGTCCACAAAATTTTTCCGTCACGAAAAAGTTTTTCGACTTCCGCGCAGATTTCGGGGGCAATGACTTTGACGCGTGCGCCCGCTTCAAGCAGTCCACAAATTTTTCGGAGCGCAACTTTTCCGCCGCCGACAACGAGGCAATTTTTTCCCGCAACGTCAAGGTTTATCGGATAACTCATCGTCTGCAACCTCAAACGGGCGATTGACTTCACCGTTGCCGATAACGTGCGCCGTCAAAAAAATTATCAGTTCGGATTCGGATTTACTCTTGCGGTGATTGCGGAACAGTGCGCCCAAAATCGGCAAGTCGCCCAGAAACGGAATTTTGCTGACGGATTTTTCTTCTTCCGCACCGATAAGCCCGCCGATAACCATCGGTTCGCCGTCACGCACGGTGACTGTCGTGTCCGCCGAACGCGTGTTGAATCGGTAAGCCTTCAAGTCCGAGACATATTGCGGCGTGCTAACTTCGGTGTGAATCGTCGCGGTTATCGTGCCGTCGTTGTTGATTCGCGGCGTGTATTTCAAAATAATTCCCGCGTCGCGATAATCGAACGAAGTTGTCACGGTTGAGTTGGTCGTCTGCGTCGTCGGTATCGGCACTGAACTTCCGACATTAATCACGGCTTCGCGTCCTTGAATCGTGGTGACGTTCGGGCGTGAAAGGATTTTCGCTTTACCGTTAGTGACCAGTGCGTTAATCTGCGCGCCGTAATAAAATTCAAACGGAAAACCTTCGTGACTGCGTCCGAATTTAATTATTCCGTATCCTGTTGTATCGTCTGATTTACGCGAACCATCGCTGCTGATAGCAGTACGATCAGGATATTGCGGAAGTGTTGACCACATCCACTCGATGCCGAGATTTTTTGTCGCATCTTTGTTAATCGCCAAAAGTTTCGCCTCAACGGAAACTTGCTTAAGTTCAACGTCAAGCGTCGCCAAAAGATTTTTTACGCGTTCATATTCGGCAGGCGTCCCGAACAAAATCAGCGCGTTGACTTCGGGATTGACGTAAACTCTGTCTTCGCGCTTGATATTTTTGTACTCCGTTGCTCTGTGGTCGTCGTCCTTATCGTTATAAATGTAGCGGTAACTCGTCGTGCCGTCAGAATTTCGCGTTCGTGTGACTTGACTGGCAAGCCGTTCCGTGTCGGGGTCAAGTGCGGTAATGACGGCTTTGCGCAATGTTTCCGGGTCACCGTAATGAATCGGGATAACGTAACTTTCCATAATCGCGGTGGTACTTGTTGCGCCCGTGACGATAAAAATGCCCGACTCTTCGACGAGCTGAAGATTTTTCGTCTTCGTAATGATTTCCAGAATTTTTATCGGCTCAATGTTCGACACCGACACGGAAATTGTTCCTTTGACCGAATCATCAATCGAAACATTAAGCCCGCCGGTTTTCGCGACAAGCATTATCGTCGAGCGCAAATCCGCTTCGTGCACGCTGAGCGTCATTGGTGCAGCGTGAATCTGCGCGGGCAAAAAAAAAGTTGCCGAGACCAGCAACGGCAGAAATTTTTTCAGCTTCAATCAGTTCAGCTCCTTTTGCAGATAAACGCGCTTGCCGTCCGCGAACGTCACGAATTCGGGCGTAATGTCGGAAATGATTCGTCCGCCGATTTCGTCGCCGACCGTCAAAAATTCCGTTTGCTTGTCGCGCAGGAACATTGCGATTTTGTTGTCGCCGCTGATTGCCGTGCCCGTCAAAATAATTTTTTCTTTCGGTTCGACTTTCGGCGGAGTTTGTGGCTGTTGAATCGGTTGCGGCGGCGGAATTTTCGGCAACTCGACTTTTGGCGGCGGTGGCGGTAACGGTTTTGGTTTCGGCTTTTCCGTGACTGCGAACGGGTCGGCGATAAAAAGTTCGTCGGAATTCGCGCCCATGACGATTTTGACGCCGTCGATTGTTTCGGGAAGTTGCACGGAAATTTTTTTG